>DASWYH010000586.1:0-2600 GCA_036405095.1 Gemmata sp.
GGGGCGGCGAGCTTCGCGTCGAGCGCGACCCACGCCGCCTGCGCCGCGCCGAGCACCTCCGCCGGGTTCGCCCCCAGCCCGAGCTCCCGCAGCGCGCCGGCCGCGGCGACCGTGAGCGCCTCCTGGTCCGGCCCGCGCAGCCCGAACGCCGGGTTCTTGACCGTGTCCGCGAGGTAGTGCCGCAGCGCGTCCTGGAGCCCCCGCGAGCGCGCCGGGTCGAACCCGTACCCGAGCCACAGCGGGAACAGGTCCGGGGTCAGGTCCGTGGGCCGGAGCGGCCCGGCCCCCAACCCGGGGGTGCTGATGAGCTCGGCGCTCCGGGCCGGGCTGCCGAGTTCGGCGAGCAGGTCGAACGCGGCCTCCGGGTGCGGGCACCGGGCCCGGACCACCCCGAGCCGCCCGCCGGCGAAGTACGGGACGTAGTTCGCGGCTTCCTTTTCGTCGCGGGGCTTCGCCTTCGGGTCCGCCCGCCACTGCGACCCGGGCAGCCCCGCGAGGCCGAACCGCTCCGGCACCGCGCCGCTCTCGGCCGGCAACTGGGCCAACCGGTCCGGATACAGGACGTGCAACACATCACTGAGGCGAGCGCGGACGACGCGGGTGCGCGGCAGCTTGGCCAGCTGGTCCAGGGACAGCACCGCCAGCACCGCCCGGCCCCCGGCCAGCGCCGCCACCGGGTCATCGGAACGGCCCGGCGGCACGCACCCCGCCGTTACGAGCCCGCCGAGCCATTGTGCCGCCGCGGTGAACCCGGGCGACTGTAACCGCGGCGTGCCACTTCTCACCGCGAAGTGGAAGGCGAGCAGCTCCTCGTCCTTGACGCGCGCGACGAGTTCCTTGTAGCTCAGCGCCGGCCGGTCGAAGCACGCGGCCACGCGGGAGAAGAACTCGAACAGGCGGGCGGGGTCGGCCGGGAGCGGGGGGAGGCTCGGCCCCTTGTCGCGGTCGGCGAAGAACGCCGCCACCTCGGCGAACTGCTCCCAGGTCGCGGGCGGGGCCAGGCCGCGCTTCGCGCGCGCCTGGAACGCCTCGGCGGTCGCCGGGTCGGCGAACCGGTCCGCCCGGTACACGAGCACCACCCCGTCGCCGGTGAGCGGGACCGCCTGGGTCTGGTCCCCCCACGCCGCGAGCCGCTCCGCGTAGGGCGGGAGCAGCTCCGACACCTGTCCCCGGAGCCGCAGCGGCAGCGGCGCGAGGTGCCCCGGTTCGGCCCACGCGCCCAGGGCGCTGACGGGGAGCACCGCGAGGTCGGTCGCGTCGGTCGGGGTCATCGGGTCGCGCGTGAGGGTGACCGCGGCCCCGGTCCGCGCTTCCCACGACCGGATCATCGGTTCGATGGCGTCGGCGAACGCCCGGTCCGGACAGTTGAAGGCGAGCGCCAGCCCGTCGTGACTTCTCGGCGCCCGTCCCGGCGTGGGGGGGGCGGGACCGGCGCACCCGACGAGGGCGCCGAGGGCGAGCACCAGACCGACCGCGATTATGGTGAGGGCGTGAAACCTGCGACGGTTGCGCGGATTCGGGGAAAGTGACTGTTGCATAGCGCGCGACCCGTGGGATACAATTATACCTGCGGCCATCCGGGGTTAACCGATAAACCCACGACTCGCGATGGTTCGCACAATCTGAGCGTAGCCCCCTAGGGGTTCACGGCAAGCCGGTGGCAACGTACCCGCAGCGAGCGCCTGGCGCGGGCGGCTGTTCACCCTTCCGAGGCTCTTCACCCCCGCACGGGTTCCCGGCGGGCTCCTGGCGAAGGAAACGACATGAAGGTGAGTTTGGTCGTTGCGTCCGGGGCACACGAAGGTCGCGTGGTCCCGCTGGCCGGGGCACAATTCCTGATCGGCCGCGACCAGCAGTGCAACCTGCGCCCGGCCAGCCCGGCGATCAGCAAGCTCCACTGTGCCGTTCTCATCCGCGACGGCAAGGTGTCCGTCAAGGACTTCGGCAGCACCAACGGCACGCTCGTCAACGGCCAACTGATTCAGGCGACCGAGGTCGTCGTGGCCGACGGGGCGTCCCTCCAGGTGGGGCCGCTCGACTTCACGGTGCGGATCGAAAAGACCGCCGCCAGGGCCGATGGCACCCCGCTCGGCGACTCGCCGGAAACGGCCGCCGCGCTGGCCGCGGTGAAGGCCGCGGCCGGGACCGCTCCGAAAGCCCCCGTTCGAGACACCACCCCCGCGCCGGCGAAGTCGGGCGCCACGGCCAAACCCGCCGCGCCCGCGCCGAGCAAGCCGGGTGTGGCGAAAGCGCCCGAAGCCACGAAGCCGGCGACGAACGAAGCGCCCGCGCTGATGTCTTCCGACTCGACGAGTGACGAGGACCACGACCGCGTCGCCGCGATGCTCCTCGGCATGGACGACGACGGCAACGGGAGTGTGCCCGACGGCAGCACGGTAATGGAGATCCCCAACCCGCTGACGGCGGGCACCACCGAGGAGTCGAAGTCCGGCGAGAAGAAGCCCGGCGAGCCGAAGAAGGCGCAGACCCGCGAAGAGATGACCAACGCGGCCAACGACCTGCTCCGCCAGTACATGCGCCGGCCGAAGTAGCGCGACGGTGCGCGTGGCCCCGAGTGACCGCCGGGCGGGGCGGGGCCG
>DASWYH010000587.1:0-3335 GCA_036405095.1 Gemmata sp.
CACCCGGGCCGCGCGCTCCTCGGGGGTGGGGGCCGCGGGCGCGTAGGTGCGGCGGAACGACGGGAACAGGCCCGCGAGGCGGGACAGGACGGAGGGCACGGCGGGGCCTCACGGAGGTGTGCGGGGCGGCCCGACCGGGTACGCCCAAGTTGCCGGAGCCGGGGCCCCGGCGCGGGTCTCGAACCCGCTCCCGGTGCGGCTTGCGCCTGCGGTTCCTACTTCCGCAGGACCGCCGGTGGCTACTTCTTCTTGGCGGCCTCTTCGAGCTTCTTCTTCAGGTCCGCTATCTCGGCGCGGAGTCGCTCAACTTCTTCGCCCAGCACCTTCGCCTGCTTCCGGAACTCGTCCCGCTCGGCCTCCAGTTCGGCCATGCGGGGCGTCATCGCGTCGAGCGCCGAACCGGGGGCGCCCTTCGGCTCCGGGGCCTCGGTCTCCGCGAGCACCTTGCCCCGCTCGTCCCGGAACGTGAGGGCGCCCGCGTTGGCCCGCCCGTTGTAGCGGGCGGCCACGTGCTTGGCGACCTCCTCGGGGAACCGGCCGGCCCTCGCGGGGTCCTCGGTCCACTCGGTCACGGCCCCGGTGCCGGTCACCGTGCCCCGGCCGCCCGGGCCGCTCCCGAGCTTCGCGTCCACGCTCACCGCGTGGTGCGTCTTCCCGCCCTTGGTCCGGGTGATACTCACTTGCATGGGGTTGCTCCGAGAAGGGGCGGATGCGCCCGGAAACGCTGCTACGACAGGCGCTTAGTGTGGCGGACCGGGTTGCCCGGATGAAAGTGGGGCGCGGCTTGGGCCGCCAAGCGAATGCACGCGGGGGGGTATTGCGGCTTGACCGTCGCCCGGAATTGGTTACCCTGACGGTAATCATGGCGACCCGGACCGGCATTGCATCCGGTGTTAGTTGGCCGCGGTCGGCAAACGAGTACGGGAACGGGTCGGCAAGCTGACCCGATGTTCGGCCACACGGCAGGAAGCGGTGAAGTGCCGATCCCGGTTGGGTGCGTTCGTGTGTTAGGTTGCGCGGCGTTCCGGCTGGCATCCGCTCGGAAGTTGTTTTAGAATCGCCACTTAACGGGTGCGGGGCGTGTCCGCGCCACTACGGTGTTAGATTGCGCCGGCGCAATCTAATTACATGTTCGGCGAGGAAGGTGGCGTGATGCGCACCGGGCAAGGATCGCTGTTGCTGCACTGGAAGCTGTCGCAGCCACCCGATCGGCCCTACCCGGAAGCGGAACTACTCGCCGGCTTGCACCGCCTCCGGGAGGTACTTTCCCGGGTTCCGGCGGTCCACGATGTCTCAACCGAGCCGGACCGGCGACCCGAGTGCAACGGGTGGCTTGCTTCGTTCCGGATCGACCTCCGCGACCCGCTGGCGTGGAGCGCGGTCAAGTGGCTCGCACACGCGGTCAACGACGACGACAACGGCTCGACGGTGGCCGTGCTGTACCCGGTGTGGACTGGGCCGGATGGTCCCAAGCGGGACTTCCCCATGTGGTGGCAGTTGGTACCGGGCATCGAGAACTTGGATGCCGGTCTGTTCGCCGAGTACGTTGAGGAGCGCATCCCGGCTCTCGATAGTGATCTCTCGGAGTGGCAGCAAGACGCCGAACCCGGCGCTGCACCTGACACCGCCCGCTGATTCGGGACGCGACGCGGACTGTATGATGGCGGTGCAGGTGAGCTGTTCGTTCGGCAAGCAGAGGGCGCACCGATGGCGGAAGCGAAGTTCGACCGGATCACTGCTCGGGCGCTCCGACGGGTCCGCGGCGGTTCGCCCCCGGAAGCCGCCTGGGTAGCGGCGCTCCGCGAGCTGTACGCGGCGGACAAGGTCGCAGCCCAGGAGAAGCACACCTGCCCCAAATGGGCGTTCGGCATCCTCTGCCACCGCGGCCATGTCCGAGGCGTGCAAGCCGGGTGCTGTCCGTCCGCCGAGTCCAGCAGCTCGGCCGCCTTCGCCTTGGCGGCGCTCGACCGGCTGCTCGCCGACCCGTCGCTCGCGGAGGACAAGCGGGAGCTCAAGCGGCTGGTGTTCGGGGAGGAGGGCGCAGAGGGGTACCGAACGCCCAACGATGAGGTCGAGGTGCTGCTCGCCCTATGGGCTTCCGGCGACCTCACCTGCTGTACCGCGGTCGCGTAGGTGCCGCGGAGCAAGGCACGCCGAACCCGGCGCTGCACCTGACACCGCCCGCTGATTCGCGACGCATCGCTCATCCGGTGATGGCGGTGCAGGTGAGCTTTATGTTCGGCAAGACGAGGCTTTCGGTGGGTGTCAGCCGCGAGCAAGCCATCGAGCTGGCTGTCCGCTTCTACTCGCGTGGCCGTGCCGCTGTCATCCGGTCGCGTGCGGAACTGGCCAGGGTGCGGGGCGACATCGCGCTGGTGCTGACGCACGCTACCCACTCGTCCGCCAATCCCGAGTTCGACGTTCCAGGGTCGCAGTCCGGGCCGGGTTGGTGGGTGGCGTTCGAGGAATTGTGCCGGCAGGGCGAGCGCTGGGGTCCGCCCGACATCCACCCGTCCGGCGGGTTCGTCCGGGTGTGCGAGGCGACCGGGTCGTTGTTCCAGCCCTCGCTCATGTAGGCCGGAACCGACGGTCCGAGCGCCGGCCTGGATCGGGCGGCGTGGGGTGTCAGCGCGGTAGCTGGCGGGCAGCGAAGAAGCCGAACCCGGCGCTGCACCGGACCGCGGTACAATGCGCTGTTTTTAGACCGTGTCGCTCACACCGCGGCCGGTGAGCTTATTGTTCGGCAAGAGAGGCGCACGGGTGAGGCATTGGCGTAAATTGGCAGCGTGCAGCTTTCTCGGGTTGTTTGCGGCGGGCGCGCACCTCGCGCTCGGTCACGCGGCCGCAGGCCCAGAGCCCGCGCCGCTCACCGTGGAGCAAGAGGAGGCGTTCTCGCAGGTGCGTGCGGGCATGACGCGCGACCAGGTCGAGACCTTGTTGGGGCTGCCTCGGGACAGCTTCGGGGGAGTGGTTGCGTCGCTCGACGGCCCGGCGTATCGGGCGCGCGGTTACGCTTCGTGGGTCGGGCTTGAGTCGGAGCTGCTGGTGCTGTTCGACGATGGTAATGTGGTCACGGACGTGCGACGGGTGGCCGTGTTCTGGGTCGGTCGCCGGTCGTGGTTGGATCGCACCCTCTCGCGCCTCGGGCTGTAAGTTGCCTCCGGGTACCCGCAAGCATGCCGAACCCGGCGCTGCACCGGACCGCGAGATCTGCGCTGTTTCCAGGCCGGTTCGCTCGGTGCGCGGCCGGTGAGCTTATTGTTCGGCAACCGGAGGGCGCGGGATGGTGCTGCTCGCCCATTTGCCGGAGGGGCTGATCGCGGTTGCGATCATGG
>DASWYH010000588.1:0-3690 GCA_036405095.1 Gemmata sp.
CACCGTCTGGACCAAGACCGGTCCGGTTCCGGGCGTGGTGGCGCGCCGGGCCATCCACCTCCTGAAGCCGGACGAGCGCTCGAAGGTGCCGGACTTCAGCGACGTGTGGGTCGATATTGGCGCCAAGAACAAAGAAGAGGCAGAGTCGCTCGTTCGCTGCGGTGACCCGCTGACGTTCGAACTCGGTTACCGCCCACTGCGGAACAACCTGGCCGCGAGCCCGGCGATGGACGACAAGGTCGGGCTGTGGGTGTGCATGGAAGCGGTGAAACTCCTCCACGGGCGCCCGCTCCGCGCCGCGGTGTACGGGGTGTCCACCGTTTCCGAGGAGATCGGGCTGCGCGGGGCCACCACCGCGGCCTACGCGATCAACCCGACGGTGGGGATCGCGGTGGACGTGACCCACGCGACCGACACCCCCGGGAACGATAAGAAGACCCAGGGCGACATCCGGTGCGGCGCCGGACCGGTGCTGTACCGCGGCCCGAACATCAGCCCGCGGGTGCTCGACCTCCTGGAAGAAACCGCGAAGGCGCACAACATCCCGGTGCAGGTGCGCGGGACCCCCCGCGCCACCGGCACCGACGCGAACGCGATCCAGATCGCACGCGCCGGCGTTGCGACAGGGCTCATCGGTATTCCCAACCGCTACATGCACAGCCCGGTCGAAGTGGTCCACCTCGACGACCTCACGAACGCGGCCAAGCTGCTCGCCGAGTTCTGCGCCGCGATCGGACCCGAGACGAACTGGATACCCTGACCGCATCAGGTCATTGGTCATTGGTCATTGGAACGCGTTCGCGCCAAGAGCTTGAGCCGCCCTAACGCCCTAAGTCGCTGCTGTGACTACTCTTGCTCTCCGTACGCAGCGATCGACGCAAACCTACTGACGCCAAGACGCTTGCGACAGTCATGAATAAGACCAATGACCAATGACTAACGACCACCCCGGCCAATGATCACCCCTGCCGGCGTCGGAAATCCAGGCGCTATTAGGGATCTCTGACATACTTTTGTGCCCGAATTCCCTACGCCGGGTTACGCGCATACTAAGGTTCGGCCGACGAGCGTCATCCGCGCCGGTTGGAGCCTTCAGCCTGTGGCCACACACACCAAACTTCCCAGCCTGCACACGCCCTTTCTAACTGCGGTGCGAAAGAGCGGGTTGCTCACCCCCGATGACCTCATTGCGGTACTCGGGGGGCTCAGCACGGACCCCGCGACCGCCGAGCCGATGCAAATCGCGGCGCTGCTCGTCAAGAAGAAGTTGCTCACGAAGTTCCAGGCGATGCAACTGCTCCAGGGGCGCACCCAGGGGTTCGTTCTCGACCAGTACAAGATCCTCGACGGCATCCGCCAGGACCGCGTGGGGATGGTGTTCAAGGCCGAGGACACCACGACCAAGCGGCCCGTTTCGTTGAAGGTGCTGCCCACCGACCGGGCCAACGACCCGACCATCCTCGAAGCGTTCATGCGCGAGGTCCGCACCGCGTCGAAGGTGAAGCACCCGAACGTGGCGCGGATCCTGGACGTGGGCTTCTGGCAGGGCACGCACTTCGTCGTTTCCGAGTACGTGCCCGGGGTCACGCTCGACAAGGTCGTCGCGGAGAAGGGGCCGCTCGCCCCGCACGTCGCGGCGCAACTGGTGGCCCAGGTCGCCGTCGGCCTCATGCACGCGCACTCGTGCGGGCTGATCCACCGCGACCTGAAGCCCGGCAACATCGCGGTGCTCCCGGACCGGAGCGTGAAGCTGATCGACCTCGGGCTGACGCACATGCTCGAAAGCCCCTGGGCGCGGGTCACCAAGCGCATCAGCACGAAAGAGTACGCGGAAGAGATCGCGCACATCGCCCCGGAACAGGCGTGGGGCTGTGAGATGGACGGGCGGAGCGACGTGTACAGCCTCGGCTCGACCTTTTACTACCTGCTGACCGGGGAGGTGCCATTCCCGGGACTGGCCCCCGAGATGATGGCCGAGCGGCAGATCCGCGGGGTGCCGCCGCCGAAGCTGGTTCGCCGCGGGATCTCGCCGGACATTGACACGATCGTCCTGACGATGGGCGCGAAAGACCCGCACACCCGCTACCAATCGGCCCGCGAGTTGGTGAAGGCGATGCAGGCGTGGCTCCCGGTCACACAGGTCCAGGAACTGGGGCTGTCCCGCGAACAGCCGAACCTGTACGCGCTGACCGCCGCCCACGCGCCGATGCCCGAGCGCCCGGCGAAGGCGCGCGGGGTGCGGGGGTTCTTCCGGCGCCTCTTCGGGGGCTGACCGGCCCTCGAGGGGCCGCCTACTTCGCGACCATCAACTTTTGCCCATCGGGTTGGATGAGCTGCCACCCCCGCGGGGTCCGCTCGATCGTCTTCGGCTTATACTCCGTCGCCACCGGCGCGGCCCTCACCACCACATCCCCCGGCCACAGTTGACCGGCGACCGCGCCCGGCGGCAGGTCCGGTGCGCCGATGAGTTCGGGCAAGCCGTCCGTTGGGGCGGTGAGCGGCAGCAGCACGCCCTTTGCGTCCACGGCGCGCGCCCCGCCCGGTTGCGGCACCCGCAGTGCCGGTTGGCGGAAGGTCAGCGCGACGGTCACCACGCCCGGCGGCTCGACGGTGACGGAATCGACGCCCCGCACCCACGGGTGCGCCCCGAACGCCGCGACGAGTCGGGACTTGAGTTCGGGGTCCAGCGCCTGGACCGTGGGCGGGGCGTTCGCGTTGTACCGGACCTCGGCGAGGAACGCTTCGCGCGAGGTGTTCGGTGGCGGCTCGCACTGGATGGCGGCGAACTTCAGGGCGTAACGGTCGCGCGGGCCGATCTTCCGCTTGGCCTCGTCGCCGAGCCGGGAGAGGGTGAACAGGAGCAGCCCCGCGCCGCCGAGCGTGAGCAGCACCACGACGATCGGGCGCGCGGTGCGGGGCGCGGGGGCCGGCGGGGCGGGCGCTTTCTTGCCTCGTTTCACCAGACGTGTAACTCCCGTTCGAGCGACACCCCGGTGCGCTCTTTCACCTTTGCCCGCACGTGCTCGGTGAGCTGAAGGATGTCGCGGGCCGTGGTGCCCGGGTGCGCCACCGCGAAGTTGGAATTGCGCTCGCTCAGTTCCGCGCCGCCGGCGCGGGCCTTCGTCATCTGGGCGCGGTCGATGAGGGTCGCCGCAGTGTGCCCCGCCGGGTTGCGGAACAGCCGCACGTACGCCTGGAAGCTGAGCGGTTCGGCCGCTTTCCGTTGGATCCACGCCTTCAGCATGCGCTTCATGACCGGTTCGGGCGCTTCGGTCTCCAGCTCGAACTCCACGGACAGGATCACGGCCTCGTCGATGTCGCTGTTGTGTTCGCTGAAGGTGAGTTCGTCCCGGCCGCGCACCTGCACCTTGCCGGCGTCGGTGAGAACGGTCACGGTGCGGACCGCCTGGCTGATCTCGCCGCTCCGGTCGCCGACGTTGCACCGGACGCTCCCGCCCACCGTGCCGCGGATGCCGACGAGCGTTTCGAGGCCGCCCAGCCCGTGCCTCACGGTGAACGCGATGAGGTCGAAGAGCTGCCCCCCGCCCCCCGCGGTGACGCGCTTGCCGTCGCGGCGCAGGAACGTGAACGGTTCGGTCGTGAGGCGGATCACCGCGCCCGGGACGGGGTCGTCCTGGACGAGCAGGTTGAACCCGCCGCCGAGCATGCGCACGGGCACCTGGTCGCGCT
>DASWYH010000589.1:0-6476 GCA_036405095.1 Gemmata sp.
AGCGGGCGGGACGCCCGCGGTCCCAGGGAAGCCGCTTTGCGTTCCTCCCGACGAGGCTGATTCTGCGAAGCACGTCCCCCGGCTCAACTCGCGCCAGCCGGCGCAAACCGTGCGGGCGGGACGCCCGCGGTCCCAGGGAAACCGTTTTGCGTCCCGCCCGCTTTTGCAACCCGCGCTGTGTTGCTCGGCGATTCACCCCGAAGCGACACCACCGGTCAAGCCAAGCGGGCGGGACGCCCGCGGTCCCAGGGGAGCCATTCTTCATCCCGTGTTCTTCAACCCGGACGCCACGCCGTTGATGCTTTCCAACACCGCGGTGACAAGTTCCTCGCGCGGCCCGTCCCCGTTGCGGAGCCGGCCCAGGAGCACCAGTTGGATGAAGCTCAACGGGTCCACATACGGGTTGCGCCGTTCGATGGACGTTCCCAGCACCGGGGAGCGCTCCAGGAGCGCTGACTGACCCGTAATCTGGCACACCGCCTGAACCGCGGCCCGGTACTCCGACTCGATGCGCCCGTAGATGCGGGCCGCGACCTCCTGGTCCGACACCAGGTCGGCGTACAGCCGCGCGATGACCAAGTCGGCTTTCGCGAGGATCATCTGCGCGTTGTCAATCAGGGTGCGCCAGAACGGCCACCGGGCGTACATATCAGAGAGCATCGTCAGCCCGCCGGGGTTCGCCTCCAGAAACGCGGCCACGGCGCTCCCCAAACCGAACCACCCGGGGAGCGTGTGCCGGCTCTGCATCCAGCTGAACACCCACGGAATCGCCCGCAGGTCCTCGATGCTCCGGGCCGCGCTGCGCCGGGCCGGGCGCGACCCGATCTTCAGCTCCGCGATCTCCCCGATACACGTCGCCTGCTCGAAGTAGCTCAGGAACTCGGGCGTTTCGTAAACCAGCGCGCGGTAGTGCTTGCGCGCCGACTCCGCGAGCCCGTCGAGCGCCGCGAGCCACTTCGGATCGACGCCCTCCTCGGCGCTCGGGAAGCTGGTCCGCAGGACCGCGTCCAGAATTTGTTCGAGGTGGCGCTCCGCGACGGCGGGGTGCCCGTACCGGTCGGCGATCATCTCGCCCTGTTCGGTCATCCGCAGGCGCCCGTCAACGGTCCCCCTGGGTTGGGCCAGAATCGCGTAGTTCGCGGGACCGCCGCCGCGCCCGATCGCCCCCCCGCGCCCGTGGAAGAACTGGATCGTGACGCCCCGCGCCCGCCCGAGGTCGGTCAGCTCGGTCTGGGCGCGATAGAGCGCCCAGGCGGACTGCAAAAACCCGCTCTCCTTGTTGCTGTCCGAGTACCCGATCATCACCTCCTGGCGGTGGCCGCGGAGCTCGACCTGCCGGCGGTACACCGGCAGGTCCAGGAGCTCCGTCACGATGCGGCCCGCCGAGCGGAGCGGCTCCAGCGCCTCGAACAGCGGCACGATGTCGATCCGGCTGACACCGTCGGCGGGCCGAAACAGGCGCGCCTCGCGCGCGAACAGGAGCACTTCGAGCAGGTGAACCGGGGCGGTAGTCGAACTGATGATGTACGTCCCGAGCGCTTCCGAACAGCGCTGTTCGAGGATCGCCGCCATCGTCCGGAACGTGCGGATCACCTCGACCGTGTCGGGCGTGAACGGCAGGTGCGCCGGGACCAGCGGGCGCGTCGACTCCAGCTCCTTCGCCAGGATCGCGAAGCGCTCGTCGGCGGATCGCGCCGCGTAGTCGGGGCACACCCCGGCCGCGGCCAGCACCTCCGCGGTCGCGGACTCGTGCCGCGCGCTGTGCTGCCGGATGTCGAGGGTCAGCAGGTGCAGCCCGAACACCTCCACCACGCGCATGAAGTCGTGAATCGCCCCGTTGGCGCTCGCGGTCGCGCCGGCGCGGAGCAGGTCTTCGGCGATCACCCGCAGGTCGCCGAGCAGTTCCGCCCGGGTGGCGTACAGGCCCGCCGGTCGGCGCGGCTCCTCCGCGCTCCAATCGACCGGGTGCGACTGCACGGACGCGAGCGTGCGGCGCAGCTTCTCGGCGATCATCAGGCACTTGGCGCGGTACGGCTCGGCCGCCCTCGTGCGCACCTCGGGTAACAGCTTGGCGTCCGCGAGGAGCGACGCGGTCAGCGCCGGCCCGGCCGCGACGAACGGCGCCGAGTGGCTCAGCTTGCCGCCCAGCGCCTCGATCCGGTGCAGGTAGTGCTTCAGGATCGTTTCTTGCTGGAGCCGGACGGCCTCGGCCGTCACGGCGTGCGTGACGTGCGGGTGGCCGTCGCGGTCCCCGCCGATCCACGACCCGAACTGCAGGAACGCGGGCACCCGCCGGTCGCCCCCCGGGTACACGCGCGCCAGCGCCGTTTCGAGCTTCCGGTACACCTTCGGCACGACATCCAACAGGCGCGATTCGACCACCCCGAGGAGTTGCTTCACCTCGTCCAGTACGGACGGGCGCGTGGACCGCACCGCATCGGTCAGCCAGAGCGCCTCGACCTCTTCGGCGATGGCGTCGGTGAGCGCCGCCCGGTCGGTCGGGGTCGGCTGACCGTATTCGAGCCTGTCGAGCAGGTTCGCGACCGCGGCGAGCTTCTCCAGAACGGTCCGGCGGCGGGCCTCGCTCGGGTGCGCGGTGAACACCGGTACGACGAGGGCGCGGGCCAGGTGGTCGGCGACCTCCTCAAACGGCACCCCGCGCCCGGCGATGCTCCGCAGCGCGGACTCGGCGTTCTCGCTCCGCGGGCCGCCGGGCTTCGCGGCGCGGTGCTTCAGGGCACGGACCCGGGCCTGTTGTTCGGCCAGGTTGATGAGATCGAAGAAGACGCTGAACGCCCGGATCAGCCCCCGCAGCTCGGGGAGCCCGAGCGTCCCGAGCCGGTCCCGGAGCTTGCGCGCGGCGTCCGGGGAGGGGTTCGCGCGCAGCTCTTTCGCGGCGGCGCGGACCTCCTCTTCGAGGTCGAACGCGGGGTCGCCCGCGAGGCGCCGGATCGCCACGCCGAGGAGGTTGCCAAGAAGCCGAATGTCGGCGCCGAGAGCCTTTTGTGCCGCCTCTTGCATTGCCGCCCCGTTGAAAAAAGCGAACCCGTCCGGAGCGATTCTACCCGAACGCGGGCGGTTGTCCGGTCGATTCCAGCACGCTCAGCCAGAGGTCGCCGTTGGGATCGACGGTGTGCCGGTCGCGCACCGCGAGCGGGATCGGCAGCAGGACGAACCGCCCGTGCCACCGGCTCACCACCACCTCCGTGCGCCCGGCCATCGCGGCGTGAACCGCGTTGTGGGCCAGCCGCAGGCAGTACACCGCGTCGAACGGGTTCGCCTTCACGCTCCGCACGAAGTAGCTCGGGTCGAAGTACTTGAGGTTGAGCTCCAGGTTCGCCGCGGCGAAGTCATCGGCGATCCGCTGCTTCAGGAACAAACCGATGTCGCCGAGGCGCGGGTTACCCGATGCGTCCTTCGCCCCGTTGTGCCCGCCCATCAGCTCCTGCCCGGCGCCCTCCGCGACGACCACCACCGCGTGCCCGGACGCCTGGACCCGCTTGCGGAGGGTGGCGAGGAAGCCGTCGAGGTGGAACGGCACCTCGGGGATGAGCACGAAGTTGGCGTCGTTGCGGGCGAGCGAGGCGTAGCACGCGATGAACCCCGAGTGCCGGCCCATCAGCTTCACGAGGCCGATGCCGTTGGGGGACGCCTTCGCTTCGGCGTGTGCGGTCTGGATCACGTCGGCCGCGACCGAGAACGCGGTCTGGAACCCGAAGCTCTGGTCGATGAACATGATGTCGTTGTCGATCGTCTTCGGGATGCCGACCACCGCGATCTTCGCGGCGCGGCTCCCGACCTCGCGGGCGATGGCCTGCGCCCCGCGCAGCGTCCCGTCCCCGCCGATCACGAACAGGACGTTGATCCCCATGCGTTCGAGGCAATCGACCATCTCGACGGGGTCTTGCTCGCCCCGTGACGTGCCCAGGATGGTCCCGCCGTGCTCGTTGATCTGGCTCACCGTCTGAGGGGTCAGCTCGATCACGGGGCGCTTGTACTTCGGGATGAAACCCTGGTAGCCGTTACAGAACCCGTGGATGCGTCGCACCCCATAAAGGAAGTGCAGCTCCATGACCAGCGCGCGGATCACGTCGTTGAACCCGGGGCACAGCCCGCCGCAGGTGACGATCCCGGCGCGCGTCTTGGACGGGTCGAAGAAGATCTTGCGCCGCGGCCCGGCCGGCTCGAACCCCGGGATCTGGTCCGCGGGGAGCCCGCGCGCGACCAGCGCCGAGGCGGTGTCGTCGAAGAGCACGCGGTCCGACTCATCGACGTTGTAATAGCTCCGCTTGCGCTGATCCAGGAGCGGGAGCAGCGGTGAATCGACCCTGCACGGCCCGAGCGATTTGATAACGAGGTCTTCGCGACTGACCAAGGGACAACCCCGCGAGTTCCTCCATCCGGTGCGCGAGAATCGCGCGGGAAGAGTTCGCATCTCCCCACCATCGCGTTTCAAAACGGGCACGGAAGGCTGTTCGGATCACCAATTCTGTGCAACTCCGGAGCCAAAGTACATTTTTACGGTCTCACAGCGCAGAACGGCGCCGGGAAGTGTGCTTCCGCCCAACTCGCCGCCTAAACTGAAAGCATAAAAAGCGCAGCATTTGAGCACGCCTAAGATGATAGGGGGGAAGTTTGGGTTCGGCACTTCTTGGATTCAACGCACTGCCTATGAAACTCCACCCATGCCCGTATCGGCGCGCCGCTCAACGCCCGTCCCACACCGCGACCTGACCGTCGCCCCCGGTGACCATGTACTTACCGTCCGCCGCGAACTCGATCTGGGTGACCGCGACCGAGTGGCGCCGGACCCCGAACAGTTCCACCCCCGCCTGAAGGTCCCAGAAGCGCACCTCGCCCGTCGCGCTACCGCTCACCAGCGTGCGACCGTCGGGCGACACGCCCAAACCGGTCACCCGGCCGACGTGCCCGAACAGCGTCAGTTCCTCGCGCCCGGTGGTGGCCCACACCCGCACCACCCCGTCGCGCCCGGCCACCGCGAGCCGGTCCCCCGAGGGCAGGAACCGGAACACCGCCTGATCGTCCGCCGGGATCAGCGTGTTCGCTTCGGGCGCGCCTACGACCCACACGCCCACACCGACCGGGGCACGGGCGGCCACGATCTTGCCGTCGTCGGAAAGAGCCACCGCTCCCGCCGGGCGCCGGAACCCGGTGTCGAACCGCCCCACGAGGCTCCGGTCGCCGACCGCCCACACGGACACGCCGCCCGCGTCGTCCGCGATGGCGACCCGCGCGCCGGTGGGCGTGAGGTCGGCGGAAACGGGCGCGCGCCCATCAGGCACCTGGACCCGCAGGCGCTCGGTTACCGTGGTCCCCGACAGGTCAGCGACCAGAACACTATTGCCCTCGAACGCGACCGCCCGCGCGCTCCCGTTGTCCAGCACGCGCACCACCGCGAGCGGCCCCTTCGCGCCCTCACCGTCGCCCGTGCGGCGCTCGTTCTCGTACCGGTTCACGTGCGAGCGGTCGGCGACCACCCGCACCGAGCCGTCGCGCGAAGCGCTCACAGCGGTGATGCAACCGCTCAGGTCCACGCCGCGGTCGCGGACATCGCGGGCCACGTCCCACGAGCGGATGACCCCGTCCGACCCAGCGGTGAAGAGCGTTTTCCCGTTCGCGGAAAACGCGCCGGCGCGCACGTCGCCGGCGTCGCCGGTCGGCAACTCGCTACCCGGACCGAGCCGCACCCGCCCCGGGTGGCCGCTCAGGGCGAAGTTCCCATCGGGGGCAACGGCGAGCCAGTGAACGCGCCCCCCGGCCGGAAAGGTGAGCGGGCGCCCCGTGGGCCGCGGGATCGACACGGACCCGCCCGCGAACCCGACCGCGGGCAGCCCGGCGCCCGTTACGGCGAGCGCGCTGATCGGCTCATCGAACCGGTACCCGCGCGCTGCGTCGGGTTCCAGGGCCGCGGTGTAGCAGAGCACCGCCCCGCGCGCGTCCGCGGTGAGTACGCGCGCCCCGTCGCGCGACACCGCCAGGGCCGTGACCCCCGTCTGCCCCGGCCCGCCCGCCCGCACGACCAGCGGCGCCGGTTCGGACAGGGTCCGCTTCAGGAGCAGCCCGTTCGGGCCGCCGGCGAACACCACCGTCCCGTCCGGGCTCACGGCGAAGCACCCCGCGCCGGCACCGAGGACCCGGTGTTCGGGTGCCGCGGCCCCGGGCGCGCCGCCCTTCCCGACATTCCAGCCGAGAACGCCCGTGCGGTGCCCGGGCAGCGGTCCGCACGTGACCAACAGCGCACCGCCGAGGGCGAATTCGACCCGGCCGATCTCGCCCTCGTGCGCTTTCACGGCCCCCAGGGGCGTGCCGGTCGCCCGGTCCCACACCGCGAGGGTGCCGTCACTGTGCCCGCTGGCGAGCCGCGCCCCGTCGGGCGAAACCCCGAGCGCGGTGACCGCCCCGGCCGGGCACACGATCACCAGTTGCCCGGAGGACACGAGCCGCCGGAGGTAGTC
>DASWYH010000590.1:0-9944 GCA_036405095.1 Gemmata sp.
GGGGAGCAGGGCTACGAAGAGTTTGGGAAAGCGGACCGTTGAATAGGCTCACTTTCGGGACAGAGCAACGTTGTTCACCCACGCCCGGCAGCGCGGGTGGCGCTATTCCCCAACAGCAACGGGGTCCGGAACACCGGGCGCATTAGTGAACGGTAATTCCAGAGTTTGCAGGCTGTTGGGCCAACCGCGCGTTCGGACATGTGCGATCCGCTCAGCGACGTGGCCCGGAACACCGAACCCGTAATTCAGCCCGCAGTGAATCGTCAGCAGCCGCAACGGGAACGCCTCGGAGCGCACAAGAACGCGGTTCCAGGCCGCGGCGCAGGAACCGCACGAACAACCACCAACCCAGCACCGCCAGCGGAACCGCTCCCCGCCAACAACGATGAGCCGCCATCCGCGCCAATCTGCGGCCATGCCTCATCCCACCTCGCGCCGTTCGGCGGCTTCCGCCAAACCCGGGCGCTCGCGCTCCACGAACCGCACCCGCACCGTCGGCCCTGCGATGTGGTGCAGCAGGTGCTTGGGCAGGTGGCACCGGATCACCACCTCGTTCGTGTCGTCGCGGAACTCCTGGCGGTAGATCTCCGCGTGCGCGTTCAGGAAGGCCAGCACGCGCCCGTTTCCCGAATCCGTGACGACCTCCGCTTCCGCGAAGTCTTCCGCCAGCGCCTCCATAACCGCGTCTTCGAGCCGCTGCAACCCCTCGCCGGTCAGCCCGCTCACGGCGACGGCCCGCGGGTGGTGCGCTTCTAACAGGGTGAGGAGCGAGCGGTCCTGCAACTTGTCGATCTTGTTCAGCACCAGGATCGTCGGCCGGTCGGCGCAGTCCAGTTCCTTCAGAACGCCGTTGACGGCGCTGATGTGGAGTTCGGCCTGCGGGTTGCTCGCGTCCACGACGTGCAGGAGCAGCTTCGCGTGCCGCGCCTCGGACAGCGTCGCTTTGAACGAGGCGACGAGGTGGTGGGGCAGGTCGCGGATGAAGCCGACGGTGTCCGAGAGCAGCACCCGGCCCCAGTCGCGGATGTGCCACTGCCGCGTCCGCGTGTCGAGCGTGGAGAACAGTTGGTTCCTCACGAACACGTCGGCCTTGGTCAGGTTATTCATCAGTTGCGACTTGCCCGCGTTCGTATAGCCCACGAGCGAAACCGTGTGCTCCTCCGACCGGCTCTTCACCTCGCGCTCCTTGCGCGCGAGCACCTCGTTCAGCTTGCGCTTCAGGTCGCGGATGCGGTGCGACACGAGCCGGCGGTCGCTCTCGAGCTGCGTCTCGCCGGGGCCGCGGAGCCCGATGCCGCCGCCCTTCTGGCGCGACAGGTGGGTCCACATCTGCTTCAGGCGGGGCAGCGAGTACTCGAGCTGCGCGAGTTCCACCTGGAGCTTCGATTCGGCGGTGCGGGCGCGGCTGGCGAAGATGTCGAGGATCAGCTCGCTGCGGTCCAGCACCTTCACCCCGAGGGCCTGTTCCAGGTTGCGGGCCTGGTTCGGAAGGAGGTCGTTGTCGAAGATCACGACGTCCGCGTCGGCCGCGTCCACCAGTTCGTGCAGCTCGCCGACCTTTCCCGATCCGAGGTAGGTCGCCAGTTGCACGTCGTGGCGCTTCTGGGTGAGCTGTCCCACCACACTCGCCCCGGCGGACTCCGCGAGCCCGCGGATTTCGTCGCACGGGTCGGCCTCGTTGGGCCACGGGCGCTCGGGCAGCGCGACGCTGACCAGGACCGCCTTCTCGCTCGCGACCGAGAACTCTTCGCGCTGGGTGTCGAATGCTTTGCTGATGGTCCCGTCCTCCGGCGCGGGGTGCGCCGCTCACATTGTAAACGAAGTCAATTGGCCACAAAAAGGCACAAAGGACACAAAAGCAACTCGAAAAGAGAAGGGCAATTGATGGGCGCCAAATTTCTTCGCTGCTTCCCGGTTCTCTTTTGTGTCCTTTGTGCCTTTGTGCGGCCGTTCTTCGGCTTCTTCCGCGAGACGTAAACGCTCACGGCCCGGCCAGGATTAGACATCCTGGCCGGGCCGTGGGTTCACAACCGACTCGCTATTTGCGAGTGCGGGTGCGTGTGTGGGTCACTTCTCCGCGCCCGGGAGCAGCGGCACCGTGGGCATCTCGATCGCGCCCTTGCCGCTCGTGAACACCGGGTTGACCGTGACGCTGAAGGACTTGCGGTCCGGGTTCAGCTTGTAGACCGCGCGGATGTCCGCGGCGCCCGCCGAGATCCCGGCCTCGCGGGTCTCGGCCGGGGGCGCCACCACCGGCACCGCGGGGCCGCCCGACGAGGTGACCGCCGTGGACATCATCGCTCCCGCGCGGCCGAACCCGCCGCCGAGCCCGGACGCGCCGCCGGTCAGCGCCGCGCCCGTCGTTTCGGCCCGGCGGTCGCTCGCGTTGATCTCCTCCTGAACCGCGGTCAGCTCGGTCCGCGAGCCGCCCTCCAGCTTGATCTCGACCGGCTTGCCGCTGAGCGGCACTTCGATCAGATCGGTGACCTGCTGCGGGGTGCCCTTGAACTTGGTCACCTCGATCCGGGCGGAGCCGCCGAGCGGGCGGCCGAACGCTTGCTTCGCGGTGACCTTGTACACCCCGCTGAACGCGCTCGCGGCGGTGTACAGTTCGGACCGGTCGTTGGTTTGCGCCAGCATGTCGGCGTGCAGCACCCCGCCCCCGGAGGTCCGCTTGTTCGTCGCCGAGCACACCGAGCCGGTCGGCTCCGTGACGATCAGGTCGAGGTCGGCGTTCCCCTGCCACTTCAGCTCGATCACGAGATCGCGGCGGGTCTGTTCGGTGATCGCCTGGCTGATGCCGTCGGTCTTCTGCCCGGCGGCCTTCAGTTTGGCTTCGAGCTTCGGCAGCCGCTCGTTGGCCTGCTTGTGGTAGTCGATATTGTCGCTGGTGGTCCAGTCCCGCTTGAGCAGGTTGTTGGCGGCCCACAGGACGGCGTCGCTGCGCACGTCGGTGGCGAACTCGGCGTAGGCCATAGCGTTGGCGTAGGGGGTCGGATCGTTCGGGTTGCACTCCGCGGCCCGCTTGCAGAACGCCATCGCCTGGGTGTGGCGCTTCAGCCCGGCCTCGGCCTTCGCGGCCTTCAGGTACGCCTTCGCGTCGGTCGGGTCGAGGTCGATCGCGGACACCGCGGCCCGCTCCACCTCAATCGGGTTGCCGTTCCCGGCCTGGAGCGCGAGGGCCAGGGCCTCGTGCGCCCAGTCGTCGGTCGCGACGCCCTTGCGGAGGTTCCCCTTGAGAACCTCGGCCGCGTGCCCGAACTCGTCGAACTCCATGAGGAACTCGGCGCACGCGAGGATCAGCCCGGGGTCCGTCACGTTGCTCCAGTCGATGGCGTTGCTCCACATGGTGCGCGGGTCGTTACCGAGCTTCTTGCGCATCGCGACCACGTCCGGTTTCGGGGTCTCGATGCCGGGCTTGGCGGCCCCGGCCGCGGCGGCCTGTCCGCCCCCGACGCCCATGTTGTTGTTGCCCGGCCCGATGACCACGGCCCCGCCGCCCGGCCGCACCGGCAGCGCCCCGAGGTTGTCGCCCTGCTTCTTCAGCTTGATGGTCGCCGCCGAGTGGTACCGGGTGGTGCCGCGGACGATCAGCGCCTTCGCGGGCGGGTAGTACCCGAGCGAGTTGAGCTGGGCCGCGTTCAGCAGCGGGGTGTCTTCGCCCTCGCCGGGCATCGGCTGCGTGTTGGGCAGGTTGGCCCACTCGCCCTTGGCAACGGTTTCAAGGACCAGCCGCATGAGCAGCGGGCTCTGGTCGTTGCCCTGGATGCCGAACTGGCCACCGAGGTTACCGAACTGCCCGATGTTACCGCCGGTGACCCCGGCGATACCGCCGCCGACGCCGAGGTTCTGCTGGTTCCCGATCTGGTTCGCCCCGTTGCCGAACGGCCCGGGGTTGCCCCCCTGGTTCAGCGGGTTGTTGTTGGCCCCGTTGTTCCCGAACGGGTTACCGAAGCCGCCGCCCAGGTTCTGGAGCCCGCCGCCGAACAAGCTGGCCTGCCCGAAGATCGCGAGGTTCTGGTTCTGGAACTGCTGGTTCTGGAACAGGGTCTGCTGGTTCACCGAACTCGGGATCCCGATCGCGAGGTCCGCGACCGGGAACACCCGGGTCACCTTCTCCTCGATGCGGCGGTCGAACGTGGTGATCTCGATGTAGTCCGGCCGAACGATGTAGGTCGCGCCCATCGACACCAGCACGATGTCGAGGAAGTTGCCCAGTTTCAGCCCGTTGAGCTGGGTCGCGGTGATCTTGGCCTTCGCGTCCTTGATGTTCGCCTGGCCTGCGTTTGTGAAGTAGTCCTCCATCACGACGAACGACACGCCGTACCTTTTGGACAGGTCCGTGAGGAGCTCAAACAGGGGCGTGGCGGTGAGGTCCTTGTCGTACTTCACCTCGGTGTCTTCGATGACGCTCTTCAGTCGCTTCTGGGACTCGCTGGCGTTCGGGCCGAGGTTGGAGTTCAGGTACGCTTCGCGGCGCAGCCCGGTGAGCTCGCGCCACACCGCGGCCGGCGGGAAGTGGACCGGCGGCTCGTCGGGGTACGGGATGTGCGATTTCTCGGTTTGCATCATGGCGAGCAGGAACCGGTCCTCGCGGATGCGGGTCAGCTCGCGCCACTCGCGGAGCTGGGTCGCCTGCTGTCCGATGATGTAGCTCGCGGTCGCGGTGACCGGGATCGGCAGCCCCTTGCTGACCTTCTCCTGTGTCATCAGTTGCGCTTCCTGGTACGCCAGCTCGTACCGGGCTTCCTTCATCAGCTGGCGGAACTGGTCGATCCGGTTCTTGTCGCGTGCCTGCTCGTCCACGGCGCGGTCGAACTCGTTGACCCGCTGCTTGGTCCGGGCGATGCTCTGGCGCTCGGCGTCGGCCTGGCGCTTGATCTCGGCGCCCTTGACGAACACCTCGCGCATCACCCCTTCGATGTCCGCGACCATTTGGCGCCGGGCGTCGTCGCCGATGCCGTCGTAGGCCAGGATCTCGTCGCGCTGGCGCTTCAGGTCCTGGTACGCGCCTTCGGGGTCGGTGCGGAGCAGCTGCCGGCTGCGGCGGATGGTCGCGTCGGTCAGCACGCGGTAGCGCTGCTCCTCGATCTGCCGCCGGGCGGCGGCTTCTTTCAGGAGGTCGGCCGCGGCCCCGGGGTTGGCCGGCGGCACCGCCGGGGCGACCGGGTCGTTGACCTTCGGCTCTTGCAGGATGCCGCGGATCGCTTCGTTCGGCGTGATCTTCTTCGCGTTGACCTTCTCGTGCGCCCTTTTGATGAGGTCGGCTTTGGTGACCTTGCCGGCGCGCATCTGGGCGACGAGCGCGGCCCCCTTGGCCGCTTCCCGGTCGGTCGGGTCCACCTTGGCGGCGGCGGCGTACAGCTTTTCGGCCTCGTCGAGCCGGTCCACGCTGATGGCCCACACGGCCTGCGTGAGGAACTCGTCGCGGTACAGCTTCACCTGGGTGCTGGCCAGCGCGAGCGCCCGGTCCGACCGGAGCATCGCCGGGGCGTCCTTGTGCGGCGCGCCCTTCCACTGGTTGACCATCAGGTTGAGGAAGAAGTTCTCCAGCTGCGGGGCCGGGAGCGGCTGCTCGAGCTTGAGCTCGACGGGGTTCCCGTTCACGAGCGCGCGGACGGTCGCGGTCACGGCGGTGGCCGCCGGTTTCGCGAGCCGGCCCATCACCAGGGTCGGGCGGTCGGTGCGGAGCGGGGGGAGCTTGGTCGGGTACGATTCCCCGACCTCGGGGCCGAACGCCCACTTCTCGGGCTTCGCCACGGGCACGTCGAGGGCCGCCTTGAGCCGCCCGATGAACTCCTTCTGGCCCGGGGAGGCCGAGAGGTTCTCCTGGAGCCGGACCACCGCCCCGCCGGTCAGCGCGGCCAGCCCGTGGAGGTTCTGGGGGTCGAGCTTGAGCCCCAGCGGCACCGCGAAGAAGTACACGTCCGCGAGGTCCATCTTGTTGCCCAGCGCGATGCGGTCCGCTTCGGTGACGCGCTTGAACGCGCTCTCACCGTCGCCGAGGTACAGCACCACCTGGTGCCGCGCGCCCCGGGCCGGGGTCATGGTCGCGAGCGCCTTCTCGATACCGCCCGCGAGGTCGGTGGCGCCGGACGCGTACTCGATTTCGGTGAGCGCGCGGGCGGCTTCGGCCACGTTCTCAGCGGTTGCGGGCTGGAAGTCGCGGGTCAGCGCCCGGGTCGCCGCCGGGGTGCTGAGCGACCACACGCTGACGCGGTCGTCGGCGGTGAGCTCGGCCGCCAGCGCCGTGATGATGCTGCGGGCCTGCTGGAGCGGGAGCCCGGCCTGACTGGCGGAGGTGTCCACCATCACCAGCACGTCGCGGTGCCGCGGCGCGGGCGCGGCCAGCGCCGGCTGGACCTGCCACGCGAACAGCAACTCGCCGTCCCGCGGCTGGTAGGTCAGCACGGGGGTCTTGCTGAACTTGGTGGCGACGAGATCGTCGATGAGCCGGCCGCCGTCGGGCCGGTTGGCCTCGGCGGGAGGTGCGACGGGCCTGCCCGTGCGCATGTCGCCGAACAGGGTGGTGCCGATGGCCGCGAGGGTGGCGACCACCCCCAACAGCACCGGGAGCACCCGTAACCGTGTCAGAAAGGTCATTGCCCGTCGCTCCTACAGGTGGGGCGTCCGGCGAAGCAGTCGGACGCCCCGGACAAGTACGAACTAAGCCCGATTGTACGCCACGCTCCCCCGGTTCCGCTATGCGAAACCGGGCCGGAGCCGTGCAACTCCCCGGAGCTCCGGGGGGCGGGGCTGTGTCCCAAGCGGTGGGTCTTGCGCTCGCAAGGCACCGCCGATTGGGACAGTCTAGCCGGTGTAACGGGGCTCCCGGCACGGCGTTGGCAAGTTCATAAAATCGGATTGCCGAAGTGCGAGTCACCGGCCGTTTCGTCCGCACAAGCCGCGCGACCGGCCGCGGGATTTTGATTTGACTTGATGGTTCTGCGGCCTAGGCTCCTTCAGGCCACACAAGAGGATAATTCCGCCGGGATCGCGGAAGTTCGAGTTCCAAGTGCCCAGTCCCAAACCACAATCACGGAACCGCGGGCTGTTGCGCTAACCCGTGCTGCGACCGGAACTTGGAACCTGGAACTTGGACCTGGAACAAAACACTATGGCGAACCCGAATCCGCCTCCCGATCAACAATCGCTCTCCGCCGCCGAGCTGCGCCGCCGGCTGCTGGCTTCGACCCCGCCGCCCATCGCCGCCGCCGCCACGACCGAGCCGCTCGCCGAACTCGCGGACGAGGAACAGGTTCCGCTCCCGCCGCCGCCCGTTGCCCCGGTAACTTGGGGTGGGGGAACGAGCGACCTGCTCGCGCGCCTCCGGATGCCGGGCAAATCGGGCTCCGTGCCGGTTCCGCCCTCACGGCCCGCGCCGCCCCCCTCGTATGCCGCTCCCCCGGCGCCGGCCTCGTTCGCCGGCCTCCCGGAGGCGCCACGGAGCATGATGGGCCGCAGGACCCCGGCGACGGGCGCGCCGCGCTCGTACAGCGACCCGGGCAGCGCCATCGCCGGTGCCCTGAACCACCTCGCGGAGCTTTCGCCCCCCGGGAACCGGTTCGACGATTCCCCCGTCACCGAGAACCAGCGGCTCAAGTCCGAGAACAAGGAGCTGCGCACGCTGCTCGACGAGATGAAGCACCTGCTCCAAGAAGCGAGCAACACCGAGCAGCAGCTCATGAACAAGGAGAAGGAGTTCGAGGCGCTCATCGCGGAGAAGGACGCCCAGATCGAGGAACTGAGCGCACAACTGGGCGGCATTGAGGAGCAGATCGCGAACGGCCAACTGGCCCCGCCCCCGCCGGTCCCCAAGACCCGCAACGAGTTGGAAGAGTGGGGCGACGAACTCGAGCGCGAGAGCGCGAAGATCACCCAGGAGAAAAAGAAAATCGAGGACGACCGGCGGCAGCTTCGCGAAGACGAAGAGGCGCTGGAACAGCAGATGCGCCAGATGGAAGTGTCGATGGCCCGCGAGCGCGCCATGATCGCGCGCCAGGAAACCGAGCTGAAGCGCCTGAGCGCGGAAATTCAGCACGAACTGGACCTGCTCCAGCGCGGCGACGCCGGGTTGCGGGAGCAGATGTCGAAGTTCCAGCGCCGCGCGCAAGAGGTTATGACGAAGCCCGGTGGGGGCGGTCCGCCCCCCGGCGGCCGGCGATAACTGTGGCCCTGTCGGGGGCAGATCGGCCACAAAAAGGCACAAAGGGCACAAAAGAAGACAAAGAATAAGAAGAGTCTGATCTACAGATTACACAGAAGACACAGCCTAGAGTTTCGGACATTAGCGAACGGCGGCGAGCGCGTTTATCAGGCTTTGATTATTTTCGGTGTCGGTGTTGGTTTCCTGAACCTTGTGGTAATGCGTTCGGGCCACGAGTTCAGGCGTAATGCGCCGAGCATGTGGGCGAACGTCGGGGGCTTCTGGGTCGTGTACCACGGGCGATCCCGAGGCACCCGCTTGCCCCTCGTGCCCGCCGCCGCCTGCCTCAACACGCACGTGCCCAGCACGAACCACGACATCGGGTGCGCGCGTTCCACGCTCGTCCCACACCGCCCCCGTGGTTCGTGCGGACCCACGAACTGTTTGCTGTCGTGAAACGCCACCTCGGTGCCCCAGCGACAGCCGTACCCACGCACCGCGAACTCCGCGCTCACGTCGCCGGTCGCCAGCAGCGCCTCGTCACGCCGGGCGTCGGCACTCGGTCCCCGTTCTTGCGGGGGTGCCACGCGGACCCGCCTTCCGGGGCCCCGGCAACGCGTTGAGTCCGGCGCCCCGCCGGATCGGACCGAGCACCTCCAGGTTCGACGGCCGATCCCGCAACACGCTCGGGTCTACATACGCGTTATCATCGATCAGCCCGCACTCCCGCGCCGGCAACCACACGACATCGAGGTAGAACCCTTCGGAGGCGACCTCGGCCCCCCGCTTGTGGCAGAGTGTGTCATCGACGGCCAGCCCGATCGTGCCGGTGGGTAATCGCGAACGAATCTTGGAGCTCCCGATCGGATGCCGGGCGGTCGAATTGACCGTTCGTGTAGGACCGTTCACCTGCGCATGTTGCGGCACGTGCTTTACCCCGCCGATCAACTTTGTGGCCGACGGTGCTCATGCCACCGAACGCCTTCTGCGTCGCGCCGCCGAGCTGATCCAGAACGCCGATGTGGCTCACGCGGCCCGGTTCTTCGCGATCCCGGAGAAGAACTGGGAGCGGTGGTACTACGACTATCTGGAGCGCCAGCAACAGCGGGCCGCGAAGGCTCCGGCGACCCCGATCTGGCGGATCGGGATCGATGAATTGTCGTTAAGAAGAGGCGCCGACAGTTCGTCGCAGTGATCATCGATCACGATCGTCAGCGCGTGCTGGACGTGCTGGAGAACCGCGAGAAAGCCACCGTCTGGAGTTTCGGACTTTTGTGAGGTGAAAAAGCGGCGGGCTACCCGTGTCGGGATACGGCGGAAGTTACCACACTCACCACCCGACCCGGCAACGGAGCCGCCCGCCGATGGACGATCCTATCGCCTCCTCCGCGGCCCTTCTGGGTTTCTTCAGCCCGTGCTTCCGGGCCGAGGTGTTCGGCACCTTCAGGGCGGTGGTCGCGGGGTGGGCACTGTGCCCCGGACCGGTCACCATCTCCGAGGTCGGGCCGGCCACCGGGCCGGCCGCCAAGCGGCACCACGACACCGCGTGCGCTCCGTTCCACTCCGCCACGTGGGACCGGGACGAGCGCGGCAAGATCATCGTACTCATCATCGTCGCAAGGATCGTACGGCGTTGCTTGATGGCCTCGCTGGCCTTGCCACAATGGGGGCAAATTCCGATCTCGTGTCGCGGAGCCACGGTGAAGCCATGCCGATTGTCGGGAGCATCGTCTTCGTGGTGGACAACAATGAATCCCGTCAGGTCGAGCAACTCCGTCCAAAAGCCGAGAGCCGCTGT
>DASWYH010000591.1:0-10904 GCA_036405095.1 Gemmata sp.
CAGTGCGCGGCCTCTTCGCCGAGCGCGTGCGTGCGGTCGAGGGCGCGCACGGCGTCCGCGGCGGCTCCCCCTCCGGGGACGAGCAGCACCTCCGCTGGCGCGAGCGACGCCACAAACGCGCGCAGCGCGGGGCCGAGCGCCGGCGAGTCGTAGAGGCTCCCCCCCACCTTCACAACGATCATGGGCGCTGCTCCGTCGCCAGCACCGCAACCGCATACGCCGGGGCGCACGCGGACACTTCGGGGCCGAGTTCGTCGTTCAGTGAGAACAACCGATCGCCGAGTTCGGGAAACGCAGCGGTCGCAACCTGCCGCGCAAGGAACCCGCCGGCACCCGAGACGATCACCCGGCGCAACTCCGGGGGCGATTGCTGGTCGTAATAGGCCGCCCGGCACGCCTCCGCGAGCCGCCGCCGGATTTCGGCGTGGATACGTGTTGCGAAGTGGATGATGTGGTCGTCGGAAAGCTGTTCGCGGTCAGCTCCCAGCATCCGGGCGAGCCGCGCAAGGGCGTATTCTGTCGTTTGCGGGCGCCCGTCGGCGGTGTCGCGGTTGTCCGGTTCTTCCGGGAGCAGCCCGAGTATGGTGTAAACGTCCTCGGTGGTCGCGAACAGTTCCGCACAGGTTTGATCCGACCACACCGCGCACACCGGCGTTCGGCGCACCCCGATGTACACGAGTTCGCGCATCTGGAGCCGGTCCCAGTCCGTTGTGCCGTGCGTGTGCGGCACCCCGTGGTTCAACGGGATGATGTCGGCCGTCGTGCTGCCGATGTCGAGGAGCAACCCACCGTAATGGGGCACAAACCGCCCCGCAAAGGTCGCCAGCGCGTGCCAGTTCGCCGCGGCCACCTTCATGTGGTTTTGCTTCGCTTGTTCGCTGTCGAGGAACCCTCCGTCCGTGCTCCACACGTGAATCGGCCGGGCGCCACTCGCGAACCGGGCCGCCTGGATGATCGCGTGAACGCCCTCGCGTTTCGTCTCGAAGCAGTCGCACAGCTCGCCGGTCATGGTGACGGCGAGTGCGTCCGCGTCGGGAAACTTTGCGACCAATTCGGCGAGAGCCGCGGGCAACTTGTCCGGTTGCTTCCATAATGGGAACGGAACCGACACCGCGCGCCGATCGGCGGTTGCGGCCTTCAGGTTCGCCCCGCCGATGTCGAGTCCTAAGATTGTTGCTGCCATAATCCCGCAGAATATCGGGTTACGAGATGCCACGCTACCTGGTCGGAATCGATCTCGGCACCACGAACATCGCGGTGGCCTATGTGGACACGGCCAGTAAAGCCGCCGGCGGGCCGCGCCTGAACACGTTCCACGTCCCCCAGGTGGTCGCGGCGGGGCAGGTGCAGGCGCGCGACCTGCTCCCGTCGTTTCTCTATATTCCGGGGCCGCACGACCTGGCGCCCGGGGCCATCGATCTGCCGTGGAAGAAGAGCCCGCCGGACACCGCCGGGCTGTTCGCGCGCAACCACGGGGCGAAGGTGCCCGGCCGCCAGATCTCCAGCGCGAAATCGTGGCTGTGCCACCCCGGCGTGGACCGCACCGCGCCGCTCCTGCCGTGGGCCGGGCCGCCGGACGTTCCGCGCCTGTCCCCGCTGGAGGTGAGCGCGAGGTACCTCAAACACATCGTCGAAGCCTGGAACGCGGCCCCCAACCGGAAAGACGCGGACCGCCTCGAAGAACAGGCGGTGGTGGTCACGGTGCCCGCGTCCTTCGACGATGTGGCCCGCAACCTGACCGCCGAGGCCGCGAAGCAGGCCGGGCTGAAGCACGTGACCCTCTTGGAAGAGCCGCAGGCCGCGTTTTACGCGTGGCTCGGGACGCACTCGCCCCAGGAAGCCGGGATGCTCCGCCCGGGGATGCGGTGCCTCGTCGTGGACGTCGGGGGCGGCACGTCCGACTTCAGCCTGATTCGGGCCGGCGAGGAGCAGGGCGAACTCACGTTCATCCGCGACGCGGTCGGCGAGCACCTGCTGCTCGGCGGCGACAACATGGACCTCGCGCTCGCGAAGGCCGTGGAGGCGAAGCTCCCGGGCGGGCGCCTCGACGCGGCGCAGTTCGGCGCACTGGTGCAGGCGTGCCGCAACGCGAAGGAGGCGCTGCTGGCGGCCCCGCCGCCGCCGAGCTTCCCGGTCACGGTCATGGGCAAGGGGCGGAGCGTGGTCGGCGGGACCGTCTCGGTCAACATCACGCCGGCCGACGTTGCGGCGACACTGTTCGACGGGTTCTTCCCGCTCGCGCCGTTCGACGCGGACCCGTCGAAGGGCGTTCGCACCGGGCTCCAGGAGATGGGGCTGCCGTACGTGAGCGACGCCGCGGTGAGCCGGCACCTGGCGGCGTTCATCCGCCAGCACGTCCCGGCGAGCGAGGGGGTGGACGCGATCCTCTTCAACGGGGGCGTGTTCCAGCCGGAGGTGCTGCGCGAGCGCGTCATCGACGTGATGCGCCCGTGGTTCGACCATACCGAAAAGAAGTGGGACCCGCTCGTCCTCACGAGCCCGTCGCTCGACCTCGCGGTCGCGTGGGGCGCGGCCTACTTCGCGTGGCTCAAGCACTCGGGCGGGCGCCGGATCGGCGGCGGCATCCCGCGCTCGTACTACGTCGCGGTCGAGGCCGACGCCACCGGCGCGCCGGGCGTCCCGGTGCTGTGCGTGGTGCCCCGGCGGATGCAAGAGGGCGAAGAGGTGAAGATGGCCGAACCGGTGCTGGAACTGGCACTCGGCGAACCGGTGCTGTTCCCGCTCTACACCTCGACGGTCCGCGGCGACGACCGCCCGGGGCAACTGCTCCGGCTGTCCGAAGAGGCGCTGATGCGGCTCCCGCCGCTGCACACCGTGTTGCGCGGCGGCAAGCGCGCCGGCGCGAAGCGCGTGCCGGTCACGCTCGCGGCCAAGTGTACCGAGATCGGCACCCTCGAACTGTACTGCGAAACCAAGGAGGGGAACCGCTGGCGCCTGGAGTTCAACGTCCGCGACGTGCTCCGCGAGCCCACCAAGGAGGACGAAGAGGCCGACGCGAGAGGCGGCGTCATCGACGTGTTCCCCGAAGAGAAGGTGCAGGCCGCGGGCGGGATGATTTCCGCGGTGTTCGGCGCCCCTGGGACCGCGGGCGTCCCGCCCGCTTCTTCGACCGCCCCCGGCACCACACCAGGAGCGGGCACCCTGCCCGCTCCTTCGACCGCCCCTGGGACCGCGGGCGTCCCGCCCGCTTCTTCGACCGTCCCCGGCACCACACCAGGAGCGGGCGTCCCGCCCGCTTCTTCGACCGCCCCCGGCACCACACCAGGAGCGGGCACCCTGCCCGCTCCTTCGACCGTCCCCGGCACCACACCAGGAGCGGGCGGGACGCCCGCTCTTTCGATTGGGACCACGGGCGTCCCGCCCTCTTCCTCGACCGTCCCCGGCACCACACCAGGAGCGGGCGGGACGCCCGCGGTCCCAGGGGTCACGACCTCCGATCTGCCCAAGCTGCTCGAAGGCGCGCTGGAGTCGTCGCGGGGCGAATGGCCCACGGGGCTGTGCCGGCGGCTGTGGGAGTTCCTCGAAGCCGGCGCGAGCGGGCGGGCCAAGTCCCCCGGGCACCTGTCGCGCTGGTACAACCTCACGGGCTTCGTGCTCCGCCCGGGGTTCGGCGACCCGGTGGACCGCTACCGCGTCGAGGCCCTCTGGAAGCTCATCACCGCCGCCGCGAGCGGACAAGCGCAGGGCGCCGGCCCCAAGAAAACCGCCGTGCCCGAGGGCGGGGCGGACTACTGGATCATGTGGCGCCGGGTCAGCGGCGGGCTGAACGCCGCGCTCCAGCAGGCGCTCTTTTCGCGCCTCAAGCCGGTGCTCCTCCCCACCAAGGGCAAGGCGTTCTCCCGGCCGCCGGCCAACGAGTACGCCGAGATGTGGCGGGCCGCCGCGAGCCTCGAGCGCCTCGACGCGAAGACCCGCGAGGCGCTCGGCGCCGCCGTGCTCCGCGACTGCAAGAAGGCCCCCGTGCCGACCTACGCGTTCTGGGCGCTGACCCGGTTCGGCGCGCGGGTGCAGTTCTACGGGCCGTTGAATTCGGTCGTGCATCCTGAGATAGTTGAGCAGTGGATCGAGGACCTGCTGCCGTTCGCGCCGGGCAACGAGAGCGAAAAAAACGGGTGGCTGTTCTGCCTGTCGCAGCTCGCCCGGCGGAGCGGGCTGCGCGCGGTCGATGTCACCGATTCGGCGCGGCACCGCGTGCTCGAGGTGCTGCGCGCGCACCCGTGCCCGGCCGCGTGGCCCCGGATGGTGGAAGAGGTGGTCGCGGCCCAGGGCGAAGAGGCGTCGCGGCTGTTCGGCGAGAGCCTCCCAATCGGGCTGCGGCTGTCGCGCGGGTGACGTTCGACACGACACGCGGGCGGCGCGGGTCCGCCCCTGGCGAGATTTCCCCATGCTCACGCTCACGGTTACCAACAAGCTCGAAACGCAGCAACTCACGCACCCGAGCGGGCCGCTGGAGCTGGGCCGCGGGCCGGCGCGCTCGGGGGTCTCGCGGGTGGTCGTCCGGGACGCGTTCGTGTCCCGCGACCACATCCGGCTGGAAGAGACCCCGGGGCGCAAGGTGAAGGTGGTGAACCTCAGCGCCAAGGCCCCGGTCACCGTGGACAACCACGCGGTGCTGGGCCCGGGGGCGGACTGCGACTACCTGCTCCCGGTGCGGCTCGCGGTGGGCGAAACGGTCATCGACGTGGACTCGGGCGACGCCGAGCCGGTGTCGGTGAACGTGCTGAAGACCATCGCGGCCCCGGCCCGGACGCTGTCCGCCACCGTGGCCGGCACCGTGCCCGCTCCCGGGTCCGGTACGCAGCCGGCGCTCATCGACCGGAGCGAGGGCGCGCGCCCCGAGGAGATCATCGGGTGGCTCGAAACGGTCATCAACGTGCAGAAGGCCGGCGCCCGGGACACGTTCTTCCAGCGGGCCGCCGCGGCCCTGGTCGAGCACATCGGGCTGGACACCGGGATCGTGCTCGTGCGCGACGGCGACGCATGGCGGGTGACCGCGCAGGTGCTGCGGGACGAGAAGCAGCCCGGGCGCGCGTTCAGCCACGCGCTGGTGAACCAGGCGCTCACCGGGAAGCGCACGTTCTACGTGGGCTCGGCCGCGGCCGGCGGGGGCGACAGCCTCGTCGGGGTCCAGGGCGTCGTGGTGTCGCCGTTCTTCGACGCGAAGGACAACGTGACCGGGGTCGTGTACGGGAGCCGGATGCAGCGCGCGATGGGCCGGGAGATCGGCCCGCTCGAAGCGCAGGTGGTGCAACTGCTGGCCACCGCGGTCGGCGCCGGGCTGCTGCGGCTCGAACAGGACGACGAGGCCAACCGGTTGCGGGTCGCGAAGGAGGCCGCGGAGGAGGCCGACCGCACCAAGAGCGGGTTCCTCGCGATGGTGAGCCACGAACTCCGGACCCCGCTCACCACCATCATCGGCTACTCGGAAATGCTGCTCGAACAGGCCGCGATGGACAACCTGCCGCAGTACACCGCGGACCTCCAGCAGGTCCACACGGCCGGGCAGCACCTGCTCGCGCTCATCAACGACATCCTCGACTTCTCCAAGATCGAAGCGGGCAAACTGGAGATCGCGCACGACCCGTACGCGCCCGCGAGCCTCATTCACGACCTGATGGTGTCCGTGGAGCCGCTCGCGAAGCGGAACAACAACCGGATCGAGCTGGACTGCCCCCCGGACCTGGGCCGCGCGATGGGCGACCCGACGCGCATCCGGCAGTGCGTGCTGAATCTGGTGGGCAACGCCTGCAAGTTCACGAAAGACGGAGTCGTGAAGGTGTCCGCCCGGCGGGTGACGGTGGCGGGCGCGGACGCGATCCAGGTCACGGTGTCGGACACCGGGATCGGGATGACGCCCGAGCAGGTGGACCGGCTGTTCCAGGCGTTCACGCAGGTGGACTCGACCGCCGGGCGCAAGTTCGGGGGCACCGGTTTGGGCCTGGCGATCAGCCAGAAGCTGAGCGCCGCGATGGGCGGGCAGATCACCGTTCAGAGCGCGATCGGCAAGGGCAGCACCTTCACCATGACCATCAAAGCGGCCCTGTGAGCCCGTGGCACAGGGCTACCGGTTGCGGGTCCCGCGCCCGGGGGGCTCGGTGCAAACGAACCGGTCCACGAGCGACTGGGGGCGGGCCACGTCAACGGTACTCGGGTGAGCGCAACTCGGGCGCGCTTCGGTTCGCGCAGCGCCTCCGGTGCCCGCGTGCTTCATTTGCGCGCAGGGGGTATACCCTAAAAAGACTGGTCAGACTGGTCTGGACTGGAAGATAGGTAAACTTTACCGATCGCCCCCCCTATGTCTTCTCTCTCTTAAGAGAGAGAAGAGTATAGAGTGACCGGGCTGACGGGCGGGGGGAGTCTGACCAGACTCGCGAGCAAAGGGGGTGGGCTCGGGGCCGGTTGCACCGGCTCGCTCGCGTGTGACGCTTTTCCAACGAACCGCGCCCCCGACTGCGTAACTCCTATCAAATACTGGCCGACGGCCCCCACTCGTCGCGGGTGAGCGAGTACATGCGCACGTCCTCGAAATGGCCCCGGCGCAGGAGCGACCGGCGGAGCGTCCCCTCGTAGCGGAACCCGAGTTTCTGGAGCACCCGCTCGCTGGCGGTGTTGCCGTCGATCACACGGGCCTGCATGCGCTCGGGGCCGTACTCGGCGAACGCGAAGTCGAGTACCGCCCGGCACGCTTCGACCACGTACCCCTTACCCCAGAACGGCTCGCCGATCCAGTACCCGAGTTCCATCGTGCGGTGCGGCTCCGCGGCCCAGAAGCACCCACACGACCCGACCGGCTGCGGCGCCGGGTTCAGGGTGATAGCGTAAGGTTCGGCGGTGCCTTCCATGTAGCGCAGAACGGCGTAGTCGCGGATGAACATGATCGCGTCCGCGATGCTGGTGTGCGCCTCCCAGAGCGTGTACCGTGTGACGTTCGGGTTCTTGGCGCACTCGAACAGCGGTTCCGCGTCGGCCTCGACGAACGGGCGGAGCGTGACCCGTTCGGTGGTCAGCACCGGCGGGCGCCAGAAGTGCGGCTTCATGACTCCAACCCCGCGGCGCGTTCGACCTCGGCGCGGTCGATCGAGGGCGTGCCGCCGGGGTGCTCGCACACGCGGGCGGCGTAGTGGACCGCGAACGTGGCGGCCTCGCGCAGCGGCCGCCCTTCGAGGTGGAGGCACACCATCGCGGCGGTGAAGGCGTCGCCCGCGCCGACCGTGTCCACGACGTGCGCCGGTGCGCCGGGCACGGCAAAGGTCTCCACGGCGCCCCTCGGGGCGCCGCTCCCGTCCCGCTCCTCCCACCGGCGGTAGAGTTCGCACCCGCGCGCGCCGTGGGTGACGATCGCCACCCGCTCGGCGAACGCGCCCGGACCCGCTCCAATGAGATCGGCGGGAGTCGCGCAACCGAAAAAGGCGCGCAGGGTGTCGAACTCGGCGGTGTTGATCTTGCACCAGTCGCAAACGCTCAAGCCCCATTCGAGGCGGTCCACGTCGAAGTACGAGCCGCGCAGGTTCACGTCGAAAACGACGAGCCCCGGCACCGGCTGCGGGCGCTCCCGGCGGTCCCGAAATGCGGTGACGAAGCGGTGAACCGGGACCGGGGTTCCGAACCGCTGGGCGAGCGTCCCGAAGCACACCGCGCGGCCCGATTGCACGAGCGGGTCGAGCCGGTCCTCCCACGCGATGAAGTCCCAGGCCACGTCTTCGGTGATCGTGTACTCGGGAACCCCTTCGGCGCCGAGCGCGACCTGGACCGTGCCGGTCGGGTGCTCGGGGTCGGTTTGGATGTACTCGTCCGAGAGGCCGAGGGCGCGCACCCGCTCGCGCAGCTCGCGCCCCAGGTCGTCGTTCCCGACCCGCGACACGATCGCCGACGGGTGCCCGAGCTGGTGACAGTGGAACGCGAAGTTGAACGGCGCGCCCCCGGCGACCTTGCGGCCGTCGGGGTACACGTCCCACAGGAGTTCGCCGATTCCGACAATGGGGCTCATGAGACAACCCGGCCACTGATGAACACGGACCAAACGCCGGAACCAAGAGTTCGGACCCGGCGGCGGGCCTACTTCTTCTCCGCGCTCCACGGCGCGGGCTTCTTCTCGAAGAACGCCGTCAGGCCGTCGCGGCACTCGTCCGTCAGCCGCGGCTCAGCGCTGGCGCGCGCCAGTTCGTCCACCGCGACCGCCTGCCGCGAGCACCGGCGCAGGAGGTCCTTCGTGGTCGCGAGCGCCTTCGGCCCGCCCTCGGACAGCGCCTTCGCCCACTCCGCCGCGGTCGTGAGGAGCAGCTCCGCCGACGAGACCTGGTTCACCAGCCCGATGCGCAGGGCCGCGAGCCCGTCGATGAGGTCGCCGGTGAGGAGCAGCCACCGCGCGGTGCGCTCGCCGACGTGCCGCAACAGGTGCGGGAGCACCATCGCGGCGACCAGCCCCCGCCGCACCTCCGGGTAACCGAACTTCGCGTCCGGGGTGCTCACCGCGAGGTCGCACACCGTCACGAGGCCCGCCCCGCCCGCGACCGCGGCCCCGTTCACGGCGGCGATCGTGGGCTTCGGGAGCGTGTAGATCAGTTCGTACAGCGCCGAGAGCCGGGCCGCGTCGTCCCACACTTTATCGGAATCGGGGCCGAGGGTGGCGCGGAGTTCGTCGAGGTCCATGCCCGCGCAGAACGCCGGCCCGCGGCCGGTCAGGACCACGCACCGCGCGCTCGCGTCGCTGGCGGCGCGGAGGAAGGCGTCGCTCAGCTCCGCGATGAGCGCCCGCGACAGCGCGTTCCGCTTCTCGGGGCGGTTCATCGTGATGACCGCAGCCGACGCGCGCACTTCGTACTGAACGATATCGGACATGCGTAGCTCCTGGCGAGCGGCGTGGGCCCGCCGGCGCAACGAACACAGACACGCACACAGGGAACAGGGCCAACTCACACCAAACCGTGTTGATCGCTAACTATCGGGGTCTTGTTCTGGCCCCTCTCCCCTTGCGGGAGAGAGGGGCGAGTCTTCGAGCCGGTGAGGGGTACACCGACACAATCGCTTGTGCCACGCGGTGTTCCGAGTGCCCCGCGCCCTCACCCGGTGGCGAAGCGCCGCCACCCTCTCCCGCAAGGGGAGAGGGACACACGAATACCCTTCAGCCCGATTCGGTATCAGAGGGCTTTCTACTTCCCCTTCAGCCACTCGACCGGGAACCGTGCGAGCGTGAGCCGCCCGTAGTTCCCGCCCTTCGCACCGGCGCGCTCGTAGAGGAGCAGCACCGAGCCGTCGTTCGCAAGGGCGAGGTCGGAATACGCGCTGAACCCGGGCTCGATGCTCCGCTTCGCGATCCAGGTTGTGCCGCCGTCCTCGCTGAGCCGGACCGTGAGGTTCTTGCGGTCCCGCCCGGACCCCGGCGCCGGCGGGGCCTTCGCTCCGGCCTTCTCCAGGTTGTCCGGGTTGCTGAAGAGCACCAGCTTCGTTCCCGGAACGCTGAGCAGCGCCCCCATGCACACCGGTTCGGGGAGCGCGTCATCGAACGCGGGCGTGCTCCACTTCGTCGCACCGTCGGCGCTGGTTGCGACCAGCCGGCGGTTCGCCTTCGACGGGCTCCGCGCGTTGAGCATCACCGACCCGTCGGCGCGCTCGCACACGGTCGCCTCGTTCGGGCTGTTGAACTCGGCGGTGCGCGGAACCGCGACCTCACCGGGCTTCCAGGTCTTGCCCCGGTCGTCGCTGTATATTGTAGCGGTGACGCTGTCGCCGTGCCCGCTCCCGCCGGTGCCCAGCGAGAGCCACACGGGCACCACGAGGCGCCCGCCGGCGAGTTGGATCCCGTGCCCGGGACCGGTCGCGAGCACCTTCCAGTCGTGCGCCTTCTTGAGGGGATCGAACGCGCTCGCGGTGATCTCGTGCGGCGCGCCCCACGTCTTGCCGTCGTCATCGGAGCGCGCGTGGAAGCACCGCATGTATTCGAGGCAGAAGAGCAGGTGAACGGCACCCGACTTGTCCGCGATCATCACGGGGTTGTTGTAGGTCACGTCGCCGGGCTTCCCGATCTTCTTCGCGACCGCGACCGGGTTGCGCTCCTTCGGGCCTTTCACCTCCGCGATCTTCTGCGGTTCGCCCCAGGTTTTGCCGCCGTCCGTGCTGCGCCGCTGGAGGATGTCGATGGTGGCCCAGTCGCTCGCGGTTTTGCGGGCCTCGCAGTACGCGAGGACGGTTCCCGCTTTCGTGACCACGACGCCCGGGATGCGGTAGATCGCGTACCCGCCGGTCCCGGCTTCGAACACATCCACCTTCTGAGGCTCGGCAGCGGTCAGGGGCGAAGCGACTAACACCAGCACGAGCGCGGCGGTACGTGTCATCGTGGATCAGCTCCGTGTATCTGGCCCAACCGAAACAACCCACAGAGGAACTGTAGTTCGCCCGGTTTGCCACAGTAAAGTGGTGTGGACGGCACCGCGCGCGGCGCGGAAAGTAAAACTGCTACCCGGACTTCACGAGGTCGGACCCATGCGCCACGTTCTGGCGGTGTTTGTGTTCTGCGCCCTGCCCGCGGTCAGCTTCGCACAAACGGTCGTCGTCCCGGCGAGCCCCGATCTCACGGGCAAGTGGTCGGGGTACTGGGTCAGCGACACGAACGGCCACACGGGACCGCTGCACGCGCGGTTCACGCCGAAGGGGGCCGGCGCGTACCGGGTGACGTATCACGGGCGGTTCGCGAAGGTGATCCCGTTCCGCTATTCGACCACGATGGACGTGATCGGGCACGGGGACGGCGTCGTGGTGCTGTCGGCGGAGAAACCGCTGGGGCCGTTCGGCACGTTCCGCACCACCGCGACCGCCACCGGCACGAGCTTCGATGCGACGTTCAACAGCCGCCGCGATTCGGGTCGGTTCGTCCTCCGAAGGTGACA
>DASWYH010000592.1:0-7593 GCA_036405095.1 Gemmata sp.
AACGGGTCGGCGCCTATCGGGTCCGGTGGGAGGCGGTTCTGTGGGTCGCGCTGGTCGCGTTCGGGCTCACACTGATCGCGCAGGTCGGCTACCCGCCGGTCGAGAACGGGGAACTGATCGTGCGCGTCGGGCCCGTTGCCGTTCTCGGGGCGTTCGCATTCGCGTGCACCATTGCGCTACTGCTCCGCGGCACCTCCACGTCCCACTACGCTTGGCGGCGGCTCGTGCTCGGTTCGCTGCTGCTGATCCCGCTCGGTTCGCTGGGCACCGCGTCGCTCCTGAACGGGGCGCTGGACCGGTCGCCGGAGGTCACACGCGACCAGGTCATCGTGGAGAAGTACACGACCCGATCGAAGAACGCGACCAAGTACCACGTTCGGTGTGCGTCCTGGCGCGGTGCGGGGGAAACGCTCTCGTTCCCGGTTTCGGGAGCACAGCACGGGGCGGTTGTGGTCGGCCAGTCGCGCATGGTACTCGGCACACACGCCGGGTGGCTGGGGGTCGAATGGCGGGCGAACGAGCGGGTCGAGTTGAAGGCGAAGTGACCGCTCTTGCGGGTCCATGAACCTTGCGGACGCCGCAATCCGGGCCAAGGAACCCGAAGTGAGGGGAATTTCACTGGTGCGTCCACTTCGGACGTGGTAAAGAATTATGTGAGAGGTTACGAGTACCAGTGTAACGCCCATTTGAACGGGGCGCGTCTCGCAGGGTAAATCCCCATGACCCGTATGTCGCGTGAGTTGTCGCTCGTTCTCCTCGGCGCGGGCGTGATGACGGCTGCCTACTTCGCGTGGCCGGAACCGAACTACGACACGGAAGCCGACAAGCAGGCCGCCAAGCGCACCGGGCACGACACCACCACCGGGCGCTCCCGCGGCGGCATGACCTTCATTTACATCGGGCGCTTCGGCGGCGGTGGCCCCACCTCGGTGGCCGGGCGCGGGCGGTCGCCGGCGATGGCGAGCGTCTCGAAGGGCGGTTTCGGCTCCGTCGGCGGGCGCGTCGGCGGCGGTTTCGGCGGCTAATCCCACACGTTCACAGCGAACGGAGCGGCCGGCGCGAGTCGGTTGGTGAGCGGTGACAACACCCCGCCAGCCCGGTTGCGCCGGCCGTCCGCGCGTTCGTGAGCGCTCACATCCCCCGCTGCCATCTGCCGGCTTTACCGCAGGAGTTCTCATGCGCAGGGTCACCGTCGATCCCCGGCCCAACTGGCAAAAGCGGGTCGAAGAGTTCGGCCTCTTTTACCACACGCTGCGCGGCGAACCGTACTGGGACGAGTCCGCGTATTACCAGTTCACCAACTACGAAGTCGATGTCATTGAGGAGGCGACGAACCGGCTCCACGAGATGTGCCTTCAGTTGGTCCAGGACGTGATCGACAAGCGCCTCTTCGGGCTGTTCATGATCCCGGAGGAGTTCGAGGAATACATTGTCCGGTCGTGGGAAGCCGACGAGCCCTCGGTCTACGGGCGGTTCGATCTCGCCTACGACGGGGTCGGACCTCCGAAGCTCCTGGAGTACAACGCGGACACCCCGACGGGGCTGGTCGAAGCGTCGGTCGCCCAGTGGATGTGGCTCAAGGACGTGGACGAGCGCGGGAACCAGTTCAACAGCATTCACGAGCGGCTGATTGATGCGTGGAAAGCGGTGCTGACGCGCGACCGCGGGCCGATCCACTTTGCCGCGATGACCGAAATGGACACCCCCGAGGACTACATCACCGCCGAGTACATGCGGGACGTGGCGATCCAGGCCGGGGCCCAAACCACGTTCATCGACGTGACGGAGATCGGTTACGATCGCCCCCGCAAAGTGTTCGTGGACGACACGGGCTTCCCGATCCACCGGTGCTTCAAACTGTACCCGTGGGAGTGGATGGTGCGCGAGGAATTCGGCCCGCACCTGCGCACCGCGCCGACCAAGTGGGTCGAGCCCGCGTGGAAGATGATCCTGAGCTGCAAGAGCATCCTTCCGCTGCTGTACGAGCGGAACCCGGACAGCCCGTTTCTGCTGCCGGCATCGTTCGACCCGCTCACCGACGGCAGCTACGTGAAGAAGCCGGTCCACGCCCGCGAGGGGGCCAACATTGATGTCGTGATCGGCGGCCGGCTCGCACAAAGCACCGACGGACCGTATCAGACCGGCCCGTATGTCTATCAGGCACTCGCGCCCCAGATGAAGCCGCACGACGGCCGCTACCCGGTGATCGGGAGCTGGGTGGTTAACGGCGAGGCGTGCGGCATGGGGATTCGCGAGGACGACACCCTCGTCACCCGGAACACGAGCCGGTTCGTACCGCACCAGATGGTGGATTGAGCGCCGGGGGCGGATCCGACCTGCGCCTCTGGCGGGGGCGCGGTCGGCGTGCCACCTTGACCGCCACTTTCGACTGACGCTTTTACGACTTGTGACTCGGGAGCCCGAATGTCCACGACGTTCATCTTCGAGGAACTCGACGACGCGACGCGCGAGTACCTGACCGTGGTGCGCGACAACGAGGGCGCCGGATCGCCCGGGGTGTTCGTCCCCACCAGTGACACGTTGCCCGGTTGCGGGTGCATCGCGGGTCCGATCGTTATCATCTTGACCGTCATATTTACGTTCACGACCGCGATCGGGGTGATCTACAACGAACCGCTCGCCGTGGCGTGCCTCCAGACCGCCGGGCTGCTGCTCGGCATGTGGTTGCTGCTGGCCAAGTTTCGGGGGAAGGGGGGGCGGAACGCCGGTACGTGGGTGTACGTGGACCCGCTCCACCTGTACGAAGCGTTCCGCGAGCAGGTGACCGTTACCCGAATCGATGAGGTTGCCGACGCCAACTACACACACAACTACGACAGCAACGGGAACTACCAGAACAGCGTCATCAACATCGCGTTCGGGCGCAAGGGGTTCGCGACGGTGACCATTAACAACGAGTCCCGCGCCGAGTACATGGTGACGTACCTCAACTACCTCGCGTGGGCGCGGGGGCCGGAGGGCGGTGAGCGCGCGGACCTGAACCCGGCGGATCTGGGCGGCCTCGCGCGGTTCGTGGTCCGCAACGGGGACGAGCCGAAGGACGCGGAGAACAACATCAACCTGAACCTGGTCGAACTGGACATCACGGAGGTGCCGGAGGAACCGACCCGCGAGGGCCGCGCGCTCCCGGCGATCTTGCCCTATGCGTTCATGTTCGCCTTCGCGCTGTTGTGCTTCGTCGTTTTGGGGTTCGGCATCAACCCGGTGCTCCGGGACGACGCGATCTACGAGCGCTCGGTCCGGGAGCCACAACAGCCGGCGGCGCTCCGCGCGTATTTCCTCGTGCCCAAGAACAAGATGCACCGCGAGGAGGTGCTCGCCAAGCTCCCGAGGTTCTACGCGGCCCCGATCGACCACGTCGAAAAGAAAGCGACCGACAAGCAACTGGGGCGCGGCATGGGCGACATTCTTCGTGCCCTGAGCACCGCCGAGCAACCCGCCGTGTCGCTCCGGGTGACAGAGACCCGGTCCCCACCGGGCGAGACGGCAGAGTCCAAGAGCGCGCGGGAGAACAAGTTGCGCACGGAGTTCGCCGAAGGGGTGATTGCCACGTTCGCTCACGAGCCGTGGGGGAAGCAGGTGCTGCCCCCTCCCGAGACCGAGTGGGTGAGCACGACGGACCCGCCGCCGCTCGGGTATCAGCTCATCGCGTTCGTGGAACCGCCCGAAGGGGACGCCAACGGGCAGCCGAAGCCGGTCCACTTCGAGATCGCGTATGAGCTCAAACCCGCGGCCGGGGACCAGTACACGATCGAAGTCCACGTGAGGCTGAAAGCGGACGTGACGAAGGACGATGTGGCCCAGTCGCTGTTCACCGTTCCGGGTACATTTAGCGCGGCCGCCCTGGACTCGGCGATGTTCAAGGTCCGCGACGAGTTGCTCAAACGGATGGTCGGCCCGCTGCCGCCGAACCTTCCGAACCAGTGAACCGGGGCGTCATTAGCTGACCACCACGCCAACGAGGATGTCGTAGCCGGCGTGCGCGCCGACCGCGATTCCGAACCCGCGGGCGACGAACAGGCCGGTAAAGAACAGACCCGCGACCGTGCGGAACACGAAGTAATCGGCGCGCATCGGTTCCCCGTAGGGTCCGATGTGGTGCGCTGCGGCAAACGCCGCCGCCGCCGCCAGCGCCGCGATCGGGACGGCGGCCACCCCGGGTATCCCCACCACCCGGAGCACCAGCGCCAATCCGCCGAACAGCCCGAGGCGGAACAACACCTCTTCGTAAATGCCCGCCCCGATGAACGTGAGGATCTGAGCCGCCGGGGCGGTTCGGACCGTGATTTGGAGCTTGATCCCCAGCCCGTCGATGATGGGGCCGAAGTTCCGGCTGAACTGCCACAGCACGACCGCGAACAGCGCGCTCTCGAACGCCATCCCGAACCACGCGGTCACCGGGTCTTCGGGGCGGTCGGCCCAGCGCCACCAACTCCAGAGCAACAGCACGCTGAGGACGATTGCGGGCGCCACCAGAACGTGCCCGGCGTCGAACACTTCGAGCGCCCAGCGGACCCAGGCATCCGCGCCGTTGCGGAGCCGTAGCGCCTGGTCACCGCCGATCCAGTACAGCCCGCCCTCGTAGGCAACAATCAGTGGGAGCAGGAAGAGGAAGCACACCCACGGGTGGCGTGTAGCCGCGAGATACGATTTCATGAGGACATTGTCAGTGGTCGGTCATCGTGATCTGCGCGAAGCCAACAGCCGCTTACCGGCCGACGGCTGACCACTGATTCCAGGTCCGGTGGAAGTGTATCGGTGCCCCTCTCCCGCGATGGGAGAGGGGACAGGCAAGCACCGTTACGCTTCGGCCGACTGGGGACGACAACTTACCACTGTTCACACGAGGTCGGGGTATCGGCTGCCGAGCAGTTCGCGGCGCCGGGCCGCGGGCACCGCTTTCACGATGCTTCCGCGGTCAGAGGCCGACAAGTCCAGGTGCTCGGCGCGCGGCAGGACCGTCCCTTCCGGGTCCGTTAGAACCGCGACGACCGGGCGCCCCGGTGCCCGCGGGTCCAGCCGGTTGGTGTGGTTCGCGACCACCACCCCCACCCGCCCGTCGGTCAGTTCCACGACCGTGTTGACCGGGTAGAACGAGAGGTTCAGCAGGTACTCGGCGAAGTCGCGGTCGAGTTGCCCCTGTTCGGCCAGGAGGAGCATGTCGGTGAGCGCGGTTCGCGGGTCCGCGGCCGGGCGGTGCGGGCGCTCTTCGTTCAGGGCCGCGTACACGTCCGCGACCCGCAGGAGCCGACCGAGGGGCGGGACCTGCGAGCCCGCGAGGCCCGCCGGGTAGCCGGTCCCGTCGGCGCGCTCGTGGTGCGTGGCGATGGCCGCGGCGAGCGGCCCGGCGAGGTTCGGGAACCGCCACAGGAGCAGCTCCGCCCCGAGCCGCGGGTGCGACTCGATCGCCCGGCGCTCGTCGGTGGTGAGCGGGTCCGTTTTCTCCAGCACGGCCGCCGGGACGGTCAGCATCCCGCAGTCCATGAGCAGCGCGGCGACCACCGGCGCGAGCGGGCGCCCGGCCCACTCGTAGTCGAACGGCACCAGCCGCGCGATGACCTGCGCCACGTTGATCGCGTGCGCCGCGACGAACCGCGCGGGGACCGCGAACGATTGCGCGCCGCCCGGGGAGCTGGCCGACCGGACCGGCGCGGCGAGGTAGCGCACCGGGCGCCCGGTGCGGGCCTCCTCAAGCAGTTCTTCCGCGAGCCCCGCGACGAGTTCCATCGCGACCGGCATGTTCCCGTGGAGCAGCGTGAAGAACCCGGCCAGCTTGTCGATGCGGTCCTCGTCGGTGTGCCGCTGCGCGAGCATCTTTTCTTGCACCGCGAGGCGGTCCTGAACGACCCCGAGCAACCCGTTCAGCCCGTCGCACAGCTTCAGTTGCGCACCGGCCGAGTCCGGGAACCCCTGCGCGACGCGCACCACGGAATCGAGGATGCCGACGGTTTCGCGGTGGTAGCTGACGAGCGGGTCGGTTTCGTCTTTCGCCGCGCAGGCCGCGTGCAGCGGATCGGTGGTGAACGCGCGCTGGCGGTCGAGGAGCGCTTTCGCCCGCGTGAGGAGCCGCTGGGCGCGGTCGGTGTACTGCGGCACCGGCGCTTCTGCGGCTGCGGCGGTTCCCGAGATGCGGCGGAGCGAGAACCGGAACGCTTCGGCTTCCGAAACCACCGGAAGCGCCCCGGCGGCGTCCACCGGGAGCGCCTCCGGGATCAGGTTCGGTGTCGCGTCGAGCCGCTGCCGGAACGCCGAGATACGGTCCAGCAGGCCCCGTGTGTCGCTCATGATCGCCCCCCCAACTTAACACGAACGAGTGTCCCCCGACACCGGTTCGGTCCCGTTGTCGTTCTTCATCGACTCGCGGGGCTGGACGGCTTGAACCGATTTTTTGGAATCTGCGAGCGGAACCTATCGTGGGTATGTCACCGGATACCGGTGCCGGGACACGCACGATCCTCGCTCCCTTGCGGTCGCAGATCACAAGGACCGAACGAGACGCGACCGCAAGGGAGCGGGATGGCTGCCAGAAATGCGTAACACACGCAGTTTGAACAACGCGACAGATGCTCATCCAGTGGCCGTGCCCAGTGAGTATCTGGCCCGGCAGGCGAGGTAAGCCACACAGCGAACGGGCACACCGAGCACAGGTCGCCAACAACTGCTAAGGGGTTGTTTCAAAACCGGCTTTTGGGTGCCTTGGGATGGCGGACCTTGTGAAGCCGGTTGGCGCAGATGACGCAGGCGGCCAAGGCGTTCATGCCCTGCCACGCCTGCGGGGTGCGCTCGTAACACACCCGCAACCGGCGGAACCCGGCGAACCACGCCAGCGACCGCTCGACCACATACCGCCGCTTCCCCAGCCCGCTCCCGTGCGGCACGTCCCGCCCGCGGCGCCGGATCAGCGGGCGGATCCCCCGCATCATCAGCGCCGCCAGCACCCACCAGAACCCGTACCCGGCGTCGGCCAACAGCCGGCGCGGGCGATCCCGGTAGTTACCGCGCCCGTCCGGGATGAGCGGCACCGCGTCGAGCAACTCGTCCACCCGCTTCTCGTCCCGCTCGTTGGCCGGGCCGGTGGTAACCGCCACCGGGAGCCCGTGCCGATCCGTCAGCACGTGCCTCTTGGCCCCGGCCTTGCCCCGGTCGGTCGGGTTCGGGCCGGTGTGCGCCCCCCTTTTACCGCCCGGACCGAGGCCGAGTCGATGACCGCGTCGTCCAACTCCACGTGCCCGGCCTCGCCCAGTGCCTCCAGCAACCGGGCGTGGACCGCGGGCCAGACCCCGCGGGCGGCCCACTCCTGCTGGCGCCGCCACACGGTGGCTGGGGAACCGCACCCCAACTCAAGCGGCAGGAACCGCCACGCCAAGCCGGTCCGGAGCAGGAAAACCAGCCCCGTCAGGCACGCGCGGTCGTCCACCCGCGGGCGCCCACCCTTAGGTGATGGCGGATGGGGCGGCAGGAGCGGTCGGACCGCCTCCCAGAGTTCATCGGTCACCAGCACCGGCATCGGTCCGACCTCCGCAACTGTGGGTCGGGACCAACCTACGCCGGGAGGGTTTTGAAACAACCCCT
>DASWYH010000593.1:0-6061 GCA_036405095.1 Gemmata sp.
GCGCATGCCCACCACCATCTCGGTGAAGACCACCGCGCTGATGGGCAGCGAGGGCTGACGCCCCCGCGCGGCCGGCTCGAAGGGGCGCGCGGACGTGCGGGCGCGGGTCCCGATGAGGCGGCCGCCGCTCGTTACAAAAGGGACACGGCTTCGGGCCCACGCCTCCGGGAACGGGCGCCCCGTCACCGGGCCGAAAGGCCCGCTCCGCCCCGGCCGGGCTTCACTCCTCGGCCTTTTCGGGCAACCGCCAGTCGATCGGCTCCTCGCCCGCCGCTTCCAGCGCGTCGTTCACCTTGGAGAACGGGCGGGTTCCGAAGAACCGGACCTCCGAATACGGCGACGGGTGCGCCGATTTCACGACCACGTGCCGCGACTGATCGACGAGCGGGATTTTCTTCTGGGCGTCGGCCCCCCACAGCACAAACACCACCCGGCGCGGCTGGGCGTTGACGGCTTGAATCGCCGCATCCGTAAATTTCTCCCAGCCTCTGCCCGCGTGCGACTTCGGGGTGCCCTTGCGCACGGTCATGACCGTGTTTAGCATCATCACCCCGCGGCGCGCCCACCCGGCGAGGTAGCCGTGTTTCACCGGCGGGATGCCGAGGTCGCTTTCGAGTTCCTTGTAGATGTTGCGGAGCGAGGGGGGGGGCGTTACCCCCGGGCGCACCGAGAAGCACAACCCGTGCGCCTGCCCCGGCCCGTGGTACGGGTCCTGGCCGAGGATCAGCACCTTCACCTTGTCCAGGGGCGTGAACCGGAACGCATTGAACACGTCCGCGGCGGGCGGGAACACGGTCTGCGTTTTGCGCTCCTCGATGATGAACCGCACGAGTTCGGCCCAGTACGGTTTCCGCGTTTCCGGGTCGAGCGCCGCGTGCCAGGAGGGATCGAGATCGGCCGGCAACCCGGGCACGCCGGGCGGCAGCGGCGGCAGCTCTTCGGCGGTCGGTTCTTCTTTCGCGACGGGGGCCGGCGCCGTACCCTCAATGGGCGGCGCCACCGGCTGCTGGCCTTCCTCGAAAAGCGAAGACGTTTCGGCGGGTTTCTTCTTCTTGCCCATGTTCCGGCCTCGTGGGGTCAGGGCTACGCAGAGATCGTGGGGCGGGGTTACTTTAACTCCCATCGAGCGCCGATGCACTCCGCGTTGAACCGATCGTGCGCAAATTTACCCCGGGCTCGGTCCGGTTCGTTCGCGGAAGAACTCCGCAACGACCTGCGTGTGCAGCGGGAACGCCAGTTCCACGGCCCCGCGGACCACCACCAGTTCCGACGTTTCCGCGGTCGGTGTGAAACCGTCGAGCGCCCGAACGGGGCGCGGCCGGGCGCGGCCGAACACCAGGAGAACGCCGTCGCCGCGGTCGGAACTGAGGGTCCGGAAGTGCTCGACCTCGTCCGGATCGATGCGCAACCCGGTTTCCTCGAACAGCTCGCGGGCCGCGGCCCCTTGCCAGGTCTCGGCGAGGTCGATGTAGCCGCCGGGGAGAGCGAGTTGACCCACCGCGGGCGGGATCGCCCGGCGCACGCACAAGAGCCCGCCATCGACGGGCAGGAGGCACACCGCGACCGGCGTGGGGTTGAGATACGAGACGCGGTGGCAGCTCGCGCACAGGCGCGGCCACGGCTGGTCCGCGGCGAACGCGGAGCCACAGTAACCGCAGTGCGCGTGCTTCTTCACGGGCGCCTCCGGGGTTGCTCTTCGCTACGTGTGAACGGAATCGAACGCGACCAGCGCCGGCGGGCCGAACACGATCACCGGGAGCCACGCGGCCAGCGGCGGCGGGAGCACGTCCTGGTCCCCGAGGTACTTGCACGCGATCACGAACAGGAAGATCGTTGCGGAGACGATCAGGCACAGCCCGGAGCTGATGATGACGTGCCGGTTCGGGTTCCACAGGATCACCGACAGCCCGAAAATCACCATCACCATTCCCACGATCGGGCGCGTGAGCCGCGTGTGGAACAGCACCGCGAGCTTCCCGCGCCGGCGCGGTTCGGGGTCGACCAGCATGTCGCGCAAGTCGCTGGTCGAGGCGTAAACGAACCACGACCCGCCGCGGCACACCGCGTCGTAGTCCGCGTCCTGCACCTTGACGAAGAACCGCCCGGTGCCCAGCACCGTGAGGTTCAGCGGGAGCGAACCTTCAAACGTGTCCGGGGTCGCATCGGTCAGCAGCCACCCGCCGGTGAGCGGGTCGTCGCCGCTCTTGGGCACGAACACCGCTTCCTTCGCGGTCAGGTGCAACATCCCGCTGGGCGAGTTCTCCGGGAACGTCACGCACATCCGCTCCACGCGCCGGTCCTTGCGGAACCCGGCGTACCCCTCGAAGTGGATGCCGCTCGTGTCGTACGCGCCCATCAGCACCTGCGCCCGCGCCCGGTCCGGGTCGTCGCGCGAGGTGGTGAGCGCGTCCGCCACTTCGGGGATCAGGAACTCCTGGTTCAGCGGCCCCAGGGCGAGCGTGAGGGCCGACCCGAGCAGCACGGGCCGGATCGCGCGGCGCGTGGGAACCCCCGCCGAGAGCAGCGGGAGGAGTTCGTTGTTCCGCTGCATCCAGGCGACGGTGAACGTGCCCGCGATCAGCGTCATGAAGTTGCCCAGCAGGTCGAACAGTTCGGGAACGCGGTTACCGTAGTAATAGGTGATGTGGCGCACCGACGCGGCGAACCCGCCCGGTTTGTTCACGAAGTCGTCCAGGTGCGTGAACAGGTCGATCACCACGAACAGCGAGATCAGGCTCACCAGGACGATGAGGTACGAGCGGAAGAAGGTGACCAGGAACATCCGGTCGATGGCGGTGATCATGGGCGCGGTCCTCCCGCCGTCGCGGTGCCCTCGGCGATCTGAACCGCGCTCCCAACCGCGAGCCGCTCGGCCGCCGAGCGGGGCTTATAGTTCTGGATGAACTGGATGACGAACTCGTCCCCTTCGCTGGCCGCCACGTACCCGTAGCCGTTGGCGCGGAGTTCGCGGAGCGCCTCACCCGGCGACCACCCCCGGTACTCCATGCGGTAGATCGCGGTGAGCCGCCCGGTGCGGTGCAGCCCGGCCTTACAGTGCAAGAGGACGGGATAGTTGCTCTCGTCGTCGAGGACCGCGCGCCACTCTTTCACGGCCGGCGGCTCCCAGTCGAGTTGGTTGCCCGGCGGCAGGACGTCCGGGGTCAGGAGCCGGTACTTCACCCCGAGTTGCGCGCACAGGGCGCTCTCGTTAATCGTGCCCTTGCCGAGCCAGTGATCGGGCAACAGCGGGTCGGGTTCTTCGTGCTGAAGGTTCACGACCGTCTTGATACCGTACCGTTCGATGTTCTCGCGGAAGCCCGCGGCGGTCATCTGCCCGGACCGGTACAACCGCCCCGGTTCGACCTCGCGGAAGCGCTTCGCGTGAATGTATTGTGCGCGGTAGAGCGCCGCCGGCGCGCCCAGCACGAGCGCGGCGACCACGCAACCCAGCACCCACCGTAAACGGTTCCGCATCCGTGCCTGCTTCTACGAGGAAGGGCGACACTAATACACGCCTGAAAGGGCGCGTCAAGACAGAACCGCCAAACGCCCGCGCGGTTGCGCGGTTCGCGACGGGTTCCCGATGAACAACGGCCCCTATTAGCCGCCTGACCGCGTAAGCTCGTCCGGATAGTTGTTGCGGACCGCCCCGCGAGTCGCGATACTACTCCCGTTCGGGCCATCCTCTTCGCACCGTTTCCCGCCAAACCGCGCCCGAACGCACCCGGAGATATTTGTATGCTGCTCCCCCGCTTGGCCTGCGTCAGCTTCGTGCTGGCCCTGGGCGCGTCCGCACTTGCCGCACAAGACAACCCGGCCACCAAGCCGCTCAACCGCGATAACGCGCGCCACAAGCAGTTCCTGAAGGTCGTCGAGAAGGGTGAAGGCGATGTGATCTTCATCGGCGACTCGATCACCGAGGGCTGGGAGGGCAACGGCAAGAAGGTGTGGGCCAAGGAGTTCGCCGCGTTCAAACCGGTGAACCTCGGGATCGGCGGCGACCAGACCGGACACGTCCTCTGGCGCCTCACGGACGGCAAAGAGATCGAACCGCTCAAGCCGAAACTGGCCGTCATCATGATCGGCACGAACAACACCGGCGGGCACTCGGCGGAACAGATCGCCGGGGGCATCAAGGCCATCATCGCGGAACTCCAGAAGCAGAAGCCCGAGATGAAGATCCTGCTCCTGGGCGTGTTCCCGCGGGCCGGCGGGATCAAAAAAGAGGACACCGTCGCCCCGGCCGCCAAGCTGAACCCGAAGATCAAGCAAATCAACAACATCATCAGCAAGTTCGCGGACGACAAGAAGGTGTTCTACAAGGACATCGGCGACCAGTTCCTCAACAAGGACGGCGGGCTCGAACGCAAGGTGATGCCGGACCTGCTGCACCTCAGCCCCGAGGGCTACCAGATCTGGGCCGACGCCATCAAGGGCGACATCGCCAAACTGGTGAAATAAGCCGAAGACAAGCCGGCCACAAAGAGGGTAAGCGTCCGGTCACAGGACGCCTGCTCGGTCGATAAGGCATAGACACGGAGTGAAGACCTGTTCTCGCCGGGAGTTAACATCTTCTAAAGGGCGCGTTTTTTGAGCCGCTCCGAGAGTCGCAGACCACTTTCAGGAAGCGACCGCGAAGTGGTGGCGGCGTCCGGACGCCTCACCAAAACAACCCGGTGGGTGGGTGACTGCCGTTCGGCTCGCACGAGACGGCGAAGAAAAACGGCGAGGTCGCTGGCTCGGACAACAATACAATTTATCCGTTACGTCCGGTCGTTCTCCAAACGGGATGCCCCGGTCTGGCCCCCAAACCGGTCCGGGACCCATCGCTTCCCGCCGCGAGACAGACGGCACTTGCCCGCAGTGTTTATGGCCGCTCCGCACCCGCCTCAGATTTCTCCGGATCATCCCCCACAGCCGGTACCGGACCGGTTCTCGGCCGCCCGGATCGCCGGCATGTACCTGGTCACTGGGCTCCTCTGGATCGCGCTGTCCGATCTCGCCCTGGCCGCGTCCGGAGAGCTCACCGACCGGGGCTTCCTCGTGTCCGCGGGCAAGGGGGCCGCGTACGTGCTGCTGTCCGCGGGCCTCGTGTTCGGGTTGTGCCGGCGCGAGTTTCGCATCGCCGCCCGAAGCACCGCCCGGATTCGGGCGAGCGAGTTGCGGTTGGCCGCGGCCCAACGCTCGGCGCGCATTGGGAGTTGGGAGTGGGATGTCGCGGCGGGAACGGTCTGGTGCTCGGACACCATGTACGATCTGTTCGGCTTGGAGCGGGGGGTGGCCCCGAGCATGGAGGCGTTCGCCGCTCGGGTGCACCCGTCCGACCGGGCGGCCGCGGTCACCCGAATCGAAGCCGTCCTGACCGGCCGGTCGGACGAATTCGACAACGACGTGCGGGTCGTCCGCCCCGACGGCCGCGCGACGTGGGTCCACAGCCGCGGGCGGGCCACGCGGGACGCGGCCGGCACCCTCCTCCGGCTCGACGGATCCGACCAGGACATCACCGCGCGCAAGACCGCCGAAGAGGCCCTTCGCGCCAGCGAGCAGGAGTACCGGGAGCTGGCCGACGCCATCCCCCAGATCGTCTGGACGGCCGAGCCCGGCGGCGGCCTGACCCATGTGAACGCGCGGGCGGTGACCTATTCGGGTCGGAGTGCGGACGCGCTGCTCGGCCAGTCGTGGGGCGGGGACATCCACCCGGACGACCGGCCCGCCGTGGTCGCCGCGACGGCCCAAGCCGCCGCCAGCGGCGTGCCCCGGGACTTCGAGTTCCGGCTGCGGCGGGCGGACGGGGTGTACCGCTGGCACGTCAGCCGGCAGGTGCCGGCGCGGGCGGCGGACGGGACGGTCGCCGGGTGGTACGGGACCTACACCGACATCGACGACCTGAAGCGGGCCGAGAGCGCCTTGCGGGAGACCGACGCCCGGCTCCGGGAGGCGCAGCGGATCGCCCGGCTGGGCAGCTGGAGCTGGGAGCCGCCGACCGACCGGGTGAGCTGGTCGGACGCCGAGTTCGAGCTGTTCGGCGTCGACCCGCTCGTTGTGGCTCCGTCGTTCGCCG
>DASWYH010000594.1:0-3286 GCA_036405095.1 Gemmata sp.
CGGGGCGACCCGGCGGCCGACTGGTCGCGGTCCCGCTGCCCGGTTTTTCGCACCACGCGGGGCGCCTTCGCGCGGTTCGCCGAGTTCCCCGCCCGGGTGGACCCGCCCCGCGGGCGAGACGCGGTTATGCCACCTCGGACCCGCGGTCCGCTGGAACCGGGACGAGCACTACCCGGCCGACCGCGGGGCCCGCGGGGGGCCGCGCGGGCCATTGCGGTTCCTCGAGCGGGGGCGGCCCGCTCGCCGTGGTGGAACCGAGCTGATCGCACCGGAGTTGTGGCTCCGGTGCCACCCGCCGCCCGCGGAGCGGTTCGCCGCGGGGCGGGGCGCGTTTCGGGCCGAGCAACCGCCCCCGCGCTGAGCCGCGAGCGAAGCGCGGACCGTTTACACCACACCACGGAGCCTGCCGATGTTCCGCGTCCCCCTTCTCGTCGGGTTACTCGTCGCGCCGGGAGCGGTGCTCGCCCAAGACGGGCCGAAGCCGCTGCCCAAGCCGGACGACAAGCCCGGTGCCGCCGGGAAGCCCATCAAGGTGTTCATCCTGATGGGGCAGTCGAACATGGTCGGCATGGGCGACCTCGGCCCGGAGGCGGTCAAGGGCACGCTCAAGTACCTCACGAAGACGGACAAGAAGTACCCGTGGCTGGTGGACGGCGACAAGTGGACCGAGCGCAAGGACGTGTACTACTACGACGCCCGGGTGAAGCGGGGCGCGCCGCTCAGCCCGACCGCGAACAACGGGAACTCGATCGGCCCGGAACTCGGGTTCGGGTACGTCATGGGTCACGTCCTCGACGAACCGGTGCTCGTCCTCAAGTCGTGCATCGGGAACCGCAGCCTGGGATGGGACCTGTTGCCGCCCGGGAGCAAGCCGTTCGTGTTCGGGGGCAAGACCTACGCCGGGTACAAGGACACCCCCGATTCTTGGACCGAGGGCCAGCCCAAGAAGGAGGTGAAGTGGTACGCCGGCAAGCAGTACGACGACGACATGGCGAACGCGAAAGGGGCCCTCAAGGCCATCGCCAAGTGGTACCCGGGCTACACGGACCAGGGCTACGAGATCGCCGGGTTCGTGTGGTGGCAGGGCCACAAGGACACCGGCAGCGCCGCCCACGCCAGCAAGTACGAGGAGAACCTGGAGCGGCTCGTCGAGAGCCTGCGGAAGGACTACGCCGCGCCCAAGGCCAAGTTCGTGCTGGCGACCGGGTGCGGGAACCCCGGGCGCGAGGGACTGGGGCTGAAGGTCGCGGAGGCGCAACTCGCGATCGGGGACGCGAAGAAGTACCCGAAGTTCGCGGGCAACGTGCGGGTCGTGGACTCGCGCGACCTGTGGCGGGAGGTCGCCGATTCGCCCAAGAACCAGGGCCACCACTACAACCGCAACGCGGAAACCTACCTGGAAGTCGGCCTCCGCCTGGGGTGGGCGATGGCGGAACTGCTCAAGTGAGGGGACCGGTCATGGCGCGCCCCCGATTCCCGGGCCGCCGGATCGCTGCGGTGCTGATCGCGGTCGCGGTGTACCTCCCGGCGGCCCGGTCGGAGGGCACCGACGAGCCCGGCGAGGGCGCAGAGGTGCCGCTGGACAGCCTCGTCGCCCGGGCGGCGAAGGGCGACACCCGCGCGCAGATGGACCTGGCGTACCGATACCGCGACGGCACCGGGACGAAGCGGGACTACGCCGAGGCCGTGCGCTGGGCGCACCGCGCCGCCGACCGCGGGGACCCGGGCGCGCGATTTCATCGGCTGGATGTACTCCGAGGGGCTCGGGGTTAAACGGAGCCACGAGATCGCCGCGGGGTACTTCAAGTCCGCCGCCGCCGCGTGGAACCTCGGGCAGCGCAACTTCGCCGGCCTGGGCGTCGATCAGGACGTGCCGAAAGCGCTAGACGTCTGGAAGCGGGCCGCGGCACTGGGTCACGGGCGGGCCGCGTCCGCCGCGGCGATGGTGTACCTCTCCGGCGAGGGCGCCGCCGCGAGCGCCGCGGACGCGCGCAAGCTCGCCGAGCGGCCGGCGGTGCTGAACGCCCCCGAGGGGCTGGTGCTGCTGGGCGAGTTCCAGTTCCGGGCCGGAGAACTCGCGAAGGCCCGCGCGAGCTGGACGAAGGTGTCGGAGACGAGGCCGGTGGGCGCGGCCGGGCACCCGACCCTGCCGGCCGACCGGGCGGCCGCGCGGCAGGGCGCCGACCTGCTGAAGCTGATCGAGTACCGCGGGCGCAAGCCGGACCCGGGGACGTTCGCGCTGGTGCCCGTGCCGCACATCGCCCAGGGCTGGAACAACTGCGGGGCCACGAGCTGCGCGATGCTCGCCCGCTCGCAAGGCAAGAAGCTCGGCGGCTGGGACTTCAAGAAGCTCTGCCCTTCCCCGCTCGGGACCGGCACGGACTGGGGTGACCTGCTCAAGGCGTCGGAGAAGATCGCCCTGCCCTGAAAGCTGGTCACGTTCCCCCCCGACGACACGCGGTTCGGCAAGGCGACCGAGTTCCTCCGCGCGGAACTCGACTCCGGGCGGCCGGTCGTCATCGACTTCAATTTCACCGGACCGGAGTACCCCGGCGGGGAGGCCGGGTACACGCTGCTCGTTGCCGGCTACATTGCCGGGGAGAACCTGCACGTGCTGTGCAACCCGGCCGCCGCGCCCGGGTTGCAGTTAATCACGGCCAAAGATCTGAAACACTACTGGCGGTCGGACCACTACAGCGAACGGTCCAAAAACCTGCTCGCGCGCCCGGCCATCGTGATCGACAAGTGAGCCCGCAGCGGCCCGGTTGCGGGGACGGTTCTCGGTCCCACAACCGACCCCGAACTGGGCTTGGGCCTCGGCCTGGCGCCAGCCGATGTACCGAAAGGGAGACGAAATGACCCGCGCGCCGTTCGTTGCGCTGATGTCTCCGTGCTGGCGCTCGCGCGTGCCGCGCCCGGCCACGCGACATGCGCCGCCGGGGCGCAGAAGCCCAACGTCGTTTACATCCTCGCGGACGACCTCGGGTACGGCGATGTGGGGTGCCACAACCCGGCATCGAAGGCTCCCACTCCGTACACGGACCGGCTCGCGAAAGAGGGCTCGGTTCACCGACGCGCAGGCGCCGCCCGCGGCCTGCACCCCGACCCGGTACACCCTGCCCACCGGCCGGTACACGTGGCGCACGCGGTTGCAGCGGAACGCGATCGGCCCGTTCGCGGAACCACTGATCACAGAGAAGCAACTTACCCTCGCCGAACTGCTCCGCCGGCACGGGTACGTTACCGCGTGCGTCGGCAAGTGGCACCTGGGCTGGGGGTGGCCCAA
>DASWYH010000595.1:0-4995 GCA_036405095.1 Gemmata sp.
GCCACACGTGCCCCTTCCGATGAGATCGGGTCATGCCGCCCCCTTGTGTCGCGCCCACTTCATAACCAGAAGGGGCCACAGGGTCGCGCTCCCCGGCAGGATGAGCGCCCGAAAGGCCCATGAGGTGCCCCGGGCAGCCGGATCGAGACGGGCAACACCGACCGCAACAAACACAACGCCGAACAGCACCCCCGCGAGCGCGTACGCGCCGACGGCGAGTAGAACCAGTTCCGGGCCGCTCATACGGGTGTCACTCCGGGGCGTAGATGGTGCGCCCGCCGTCCACCGGGAGGCACACGCCGGTTACGAAATCGTTGTCGATGAACGACAGCACCGCCTGGGCGATGTTGTTCGGGCTCCCCTCGCGCTTCACGAGTGTTGCGTTGATCGCCTGGCGCTTGTCCTCGTCGGACAGTTCGGGCGGCAGCATCACCGGCCCCGGCAGGACGGCGTTGACCCGGATGTTCGGATTGCGGAGGGCGAGTTCGACCGCGAGGCACCGTGTGGTCGCGCTGACGGCCCCCTTGCTCGGGAAGTACGCGGCGTAGCCGGGGTAGGGGCGCACCTCGGCCCAGTCGCCCACGTTCACGATCACGCCGCCCTCGGGCTGTTGGACCATCGCCAGCCCGACCTGCTGGCACATCAGGAACGTGCCGAGCGCGTTCGCGTCGAAGTGGAACCGCACGTCCGCGGCGGTCACCTCTTCGAGCGGCTTCGGCTTCCACACCGCGGCACAGTTCACCAGCACGTCGATGCGGCCGAACCGGGCGAGCACGGCCCGGACAAGGGTACGAACGGCGGCTTCGTCCACGAGATCGGCCTGGAACGGCTCGGCCGCGGCCCCGTGCGTGCGCAGCTCGGCCACGGTGTCGGCGGCTTCGGCGGCGGAGCTGCGGTAGTGAACGGCGATCGCGTACCCGCGCCGGGCGAGCGCCCCGGCGACAACCGACCCCACCCGCTTGGCGCCGCTGCCGGTCACGAGGGCCACCCGTTTCACGGTCGTCATGTGCGAACTCCCACAAGTGTGCTTTTGATGTCTGGAGCGCCCGCGCGGTTACACCGCGTTTGCGAGGTGCGGCTCCAGGATCGTTTTGAGGGCCTGGCGCGCCCGGTGCAACCGGGTCTTCACCGCGCCGTCGCTAGTTCCGAGATACCGGGCGGTCTCTTCGGTGCTGCGCCCTTCCAGGTCGCGCAACTGGATTACGGTACGATACGCTTCCGGGAGCAACTCCACGCACGCGCGGACCCGGGCACACGTCTCGGCCTGTGACAACCGGGTGTCACCGTCGCCGCTCGGCGCCGCGAGCGCGTCGCCTTCGAGCGGAACCGATCGGCCACGTTTGCGGCTCCGCACCTTGAGCAAACATGCGTTCACGGCAATCCGGTGTAGCCAGGTGCCGAGTTTCGATGTGCCCTCGAACGCACCCATCGCCTGGAACGCGGAGACGAATGTGTCCTGCACGGCTTCGGCTGTTGCGGCGGTGTCACCGAAGAACCGCCGGGCGATTGCGGTGAGCGTGGGTGTGTGCGCACGGACGAGCTGTTCGTAGGCGGTGTGGTCTCCGGCGCGAAGGCGCGCGAGCATCTCGGCCTCGGTGGTCACGGGTTCGCTCCTGTGGGTGGTGCGTTCCACTCAAGCGAGGCCCGTGCCGCCCTCCGGCTCCGGGCAACAAATCAGCCGCAAGTCCTTATCTGCGCAACGCTTGGCGCGATGTGAATATTGGCAAGCCGTGGGGGCGCGGACCCGCCCCACGGGCCGGCGCCCACGAAATATCGTGGTGCCCACGGCCGACCGTGGGCCGAACCAGCGGCCCGTTAAAAAGGTGACACCGGCACCGGGTACGGGTACAAGAGTCCCACTGAGTAGTTTCCGGTGGTCAGTGGTCGGTGGTCGGTGGTCGGGTAGTCATTGGTAATTGGCGCGCTGCCCGTGCGCATCCGCTGTGCATAATGAGGGCTCTGCTTTGGCTAGTGACCACTGACCACTTGAGAAGTCCCGTAAGCCCGCCCCGCTCGCCCCCATTTGGAGGTCTCGGATGCGCCTCTTGCTCGCGCTCGTGCTCTTGTTTCCAGCGACGCTCGTGCGCGCAGCGCCGCCGGTGCTGCGCGCCGGTGCCTACGCAATGGACGTCACGCCCGAAAAGTTCCCGGTGTCCGTGAACGGCGGGTTCGCGGACCGGAAGGCGAACTCCGCACACGATCCGATCCACGCCCGCTGCCTCGTCCTCGATGATGGCGCGACCCGGCTCGCGATCGTGGTCGTGGATAGCTGCATGGTCCCGCGGGAACTCATCGACGAAGCCAAAAAGCTCGCCGAGAAGAAGACCGGTATCCCCATCACGAACATGCTCGTCTCGGCGACCCACACGCACACCGCGCCGACCGTCGCGGGCGTGTTCGGCAGCGACCCGAACCCGGAGTACGTGAAGTTCCTCACCGCGAAGATCGCCGAGGGGATCGAGAAGGCGCACGCGCGCCTCGAACCCGCCAAGTTCGCCTGGGCCGTTGGCGAGGAGCCGAATCACGTCTTCAACCGGCGCTGGAAGATGAAACTGGGGGTGAAGAACCTCGACCCCTTCGGCGGCGAAACCGACAAGGTCAAAATGAACCCGCCGCGGGCCAGCGCGGACCTGGTCGAACCCGCCGGGCCGACCGACCCGCGGGTCACGGTCCTTTCCGTTCAAACCGCCGGGGGCAAGCCGCTCGCGCTCTTCGCCAACTACTCGCTCCACTACGTGGGCGACATGCCGGCGCTCTCGGCGGATTACTTCGGGGTGTTCGCGGACCTCGTGGGCCAGAAGATCAAAGCCGGAAAGGGGTTCGTCGGGATGCTCTCGAACGGCACCAGTGGCGACGTGAACAACATCAACTTCCGGGAGGTGCCCCCGAAGCGCCAGCCCGGCGAGCGGTCGCGCGAGGTGGCCGATGCGGTGGCAAGCGCGGCGGCGAAAGCGCTCGACAGGGCCGAACACGACGCACCCTGGGTTCTGAAAGCCGTCACGAAGGAAATCGAACTCGGTGTTCGGAAGCCGACGGCGGAAGACATGAAGCGGGCCGAAGCGATCCTGGAGAAAGCCCGGGGGCGCGAGCTGAAAGGCTCCGAAGAGACCTATGCCCGCGAAACGGTCCTGCTCGCGAAGTACCCCGACAAGGTGACCGTCCCGCTTCAAGTGTTGGTGATTGGGAGCTCCGCGATCGTGGCGATCCCGTGCGAGGTGTTCACCGAGATCGGGCTGAACATCAAGAAAAGCAGCCCGTTCACCACAACCTGCGTTGTGTCACTCGCGAACGGCTACTTCGGTTACCTCCCGACACCGCAGCACCACGCGCTGGGGGGCTACGAAACGTGGCGCGCCCGATCGAGTTTCCTTGAGGTCGATGCGTCCGTGAAGATCGAAAAAGCGGTCAACGAGTTGCTCAAAGACGCTGCAAAGAAGTGATACAAACGCAACCGGTCGGCTGCGGGTCACACGGGTGGAGCGGATCACCCGCAACCTCCCCACGAGACCCACAACCGACCGGTTCATTGGGGAACGCGGTTCCGGCCGCGTCCCACCTGCCTCTCCTGTCCCAGCCCCGTTTCATCTCTTCGGCGGTGCCGGTTGAGAACGAATTAAACTAAAGCACGCTGCGTGCCAATTGCGTTTTAGGCACTCAAACGGGCTCACTGGGCTACCTGCCAATTGTATCCGCGGAGTCAAGCGGAAATATCTTCCAGAAACGCACTTCGGGCGAGTAAGAATTACACGCAATACCGCCCGCTGCCGGAAAAATCTTCACACTTCAGCGTACCAGTATTACGCGCACGTCCATCACGTTGGTCCCGGTCAGCCCGCTCTTGAGGAGACCGCCGGCTTGCTCGAAGAACCGGTACGCATCGTGGCGACGGAGGAACTCTTCGGCGCCCCCTCCTTGCGCGGCCGTGAACCCATCGGCAAGCGCCCCGGCGGCATCGGTCGGGCCATCTTCGCCGTCGGTGCCGCCGCTCAGGACCGTTACGCCCGAGATCTCCGCCCCGAGCTTCGCGAACAGAGCCAGCACGAACTCCTGATTGCGCCCCCCCTTCCCGGTCGCGGAACCGAGCGCAACCGTCGTTTCGCCCCCGAGCAGTACGCACGCCGGGACCGGCACCGGCGCACAGTCGCGCTTGATGCTGCGCACCACACCCGCAACAGCGGTTGCGACCTCGCGCGTTTCGCCCTCCACGAACGACCCGAGATCGAGGACGCGATACCCGAGCGCCTCGGCGACCAGTTTTGCGGCGTCGAGGGCAACGCGGTTGCTCCCCAGGAGCCGGTTCTCGACGTGCACCGGGACCGCCTTCAGCGTTTCGGGCACGTGCCCCGCCTGACCCGATTCGAGGTAGCGAACCACGCTCGGCGGGATCGCGTCGCGCAAGCCGCGGCGCGCGAGCACCCGGAGCGCGTCTGCGAACGTGGTCGGATCGGGCGCGGTCGGTCCGGACGCGATCACGTCGAGCGGGTCGCCGACCACATCCGAAATGATGAGCGACACGAGCCGCTGGCCGCGGAACGCGTCCGCGAGGCGCCCGCCCTTCACGCGCGACAGGTGCTTGCGCACGCAGTTCATTTCGTCGATCGTCGCCCCGGACCGGTGCAGCAGTTTCGTCACCGCGAGCTTGTCCGCGAGCGTGACGCCCTCCACGGGCGCGGGGAGAAGCGCGGAACCGCCGCCCGAGAGCAGGCACACCGCGACATCGTCCGGCCCGGCGCTCGCGAGGAGCCGGAGCATCTCCTCGGCGCCGGCGACCCCTTCCGGGGTGGGCTCGTTGACCCCTTGCGGGCGCGCCGCGTGCAACCGGACCCGCTCCAGCGGCGAAGACATCCCGGCGGGCACGTTCACCACGCCCGTGACCCGTTCGAGGCGGTCCGCGAGTGCGGATTCGAGGCCCGCGGCCATTCCCGGGCCGGCCTTGCCCGCGCCGACCACGAGCACGCGCGGCGCCGCGCGCAGGGCGGGGTCCGCGCCGACCGC
>DASWYH010000596.1:0-2444 GCA_036405095.1 Gemmata sp.
GCGCGTCCTCTGCATCGTCCCGGAAAGCGGCCGGTTCCTGTTCGGGTACGTGATCCTGCGCGTGGTGGGCGGCGCGGGACCGGCCCCGCGGCCCGCGGCGGTGGTGCCGACCGTGTCCGAACCCCCGGACATCAAGACCGACGGTTCGCCCCTCGCGGAGTCCCTGGTGCGCCAGCTCGCCGGGGTGTGGACCGCCTTTGAAACGCACCTGAACCGGGTGCCCATTGTGGCGAAGATGTACGACGGGCGGCTCGCACTCCAGGACTACCGCGACCTGCTGTTCAACTTGCGCCAGCAGGTCATCGACGGGTCGCGGTGGATCTCGCGGGCCGCGTCGAACGTGACCCACGAGCACTTCCCGATCCGGTCCGCGTTCATCCGGCACTCGGGCGACGAGCACCGCGACTTCGAGCTGATCGAGCGCGATTACGTATCGGTGGGCGGCGCGTTCGACGAGATCCGCACCGGCCGGCGCAACATCGGCAGCACGGCCCTTTCGGAATACATCCTCAGCCGGGCGAGCCGCGAGAACCCGTTCGACCTGATCGGCACGATGTTCATCATTGAGGGGCTGGGGCGGAGAGTCGCGGCGCGGTGGGCCGCGCGCATCCGCGAGCAGTTGAACCTGGAGCCGCAACAGGTGTCGTTCCTCGCGTACCACTCCGCGAGCGACGACATCCACTTCGAGCGCCTCGACGCCGCGGTGCGGTCCGGCATCTTGACGGAACAGTTGGTCGATGAGATCGTAACGGCCGCGAAGGTCACGGCCCGGTTGTACGTCCTGCAACTCGAAGAGATCGGGAACTTCTGACGATGCCGCCCACCGACGCCACCGCCAAGCTCCAGAGCATCAAGCACGACCCACTGGACCCGAACCCGTGGCTGGCGCTCTACATGGACACGAGCGTCCCGCTCCACGCGGTCGCGAAGGCGAACTTCCTCGTGGACGTGTCGTCCACGTCGCGCCAGTGGTTCCTGCCGCTGGTGCGCCCGTTCTGCCGCCTCACGATCTGCGCGTTCAAGGTGCTGAAAACGGTGATGCCGCGGTTCCTCACGTCGTCGTGGCTGTTGCACCACTCGATTTATTGGGGACTGAAGTGGTTCGTGTCGCCGTACGCGAACTACCTCGTCATGCGGCACTTCCACATCGGCACGGAGCTGTTGCAGTTCATCGCGAAGAACGCGAAGGGCGTGAAGATGGAGTTCGTGGGGCTGAGGCCCGAGAAGCTCCACGACCTCACGAAGAACGTGTTCCTTCAACACGACCTGAACATCTTCAACTTCATCATCGAGATCAACCGGCAGCTCAACGAGCAGGGGCTCGAACTCCAGCCGGCCGGAGAACTCGACTTCAGTTGCATCACCGACGGCGACTTCCCGATCGAGGAGATGCCGCGCGGCTGGTTCAACCTCATCGACCTGGAATCGGCGATCGAGGTCTACACCCCGATGTACCAGTTGCTGCTCACCGACAGCGACTTCTGGCGCGCCTGCAACTCGCTCCAGTTGGACGAAACTATCGCGCTGTACGCGACGACGCTCCTCAACGACCACCGGTATCTGGGGCTGGTGAACAACAAGCACCCGATCGTCCCCAGTTCCACCCTCGGCGCCGCCCACCGGCTGATGCTGCACGGCTTGGCCGCCGAGTTCCTGCACGCCTTCCTCGTGCGCCAGAAGCGGGCGCGTGCGAACAAGGTTGATCCGTCGCAACAGGATCGCCCGCTTCAAACGATCCGGTCGTAAGGCACATCAGTCTCGACCCGTGAGGGGCGAGTGGGTTACGATGCGTTCGCGCCTTGGTTCGAGTGCAGAGCAATGGTTTTCCGTGTCCGAGAAGGAGACCGCAATGCTGATTGCGTCCGTTCTACTCGTTACTCTTTCGAATCCGTTTGCCCAATTCATTCTCGCCGATCCGACCGGTTCGGTTCCCGTGTTACCGGCCGGTGCCACGCCGCGGATCGCTGGTGGCTGGCTCCCGAACCCGCCACCGCCTTCAAAAGAGTATGTACTGTCCGCCAGCGCCGCAGCCGGAAGGCCGCCGGGCGGTTTTGTCGTGTACCGAAAAGTTGACTCGGCAACGATCGGTGACGCGCGCGTGTACCCCGGTGTCGGCAAAGGGCGGCTCTGGCGAGTCACTTATCGGTGCGAGGTTAACGGACCGGCCGGCCTCTACACCGTATATGTCGATCGCGCGGCGATCGTTCGCGCGCCGTGAACCAGAACGACGAGGCCGAGCAATTCGTCGGGCGCCCGTTTTCGGCCGCGGACGATTCGGTGCCCGCGGTTGGTGGCACTGTGGCGTTCTACCGCCATCTCCACCTGAACAAAGTGAGCTACCAGCGGATTCGAGTGATGGTCTCTTCACGCAGGCGTTTCGGGAGGCGCTCAGCGCCTCCCGAAAGATCCGCGCCGCTGACCACTGAGAAGGCCTCAAAGCGTTT
>DASWYH010000597.1:0-6898 GCA_036405095.1 Gemmata sp.
GAGCCGGGCCACGATCCGCGGGCGCGACCAGCTCGGCGGGCGCGAGGTGCTCCACTACGGCACCGAGACCGACAGCGACCCGGGGGACTCGGGCGGGGGCGTGTTCGTGGGCCGCGAGCTGGTCGGGGTCCACTGCGGGAAGTCGTACCCGGCCCCGGGCGCCAAGGGCGTGCCGCACGCAACCGCGACCGGCCCGGTGCGCCGGTTCCTCGCGAAGGTGCTGCGGACCGATGGGGGCTTCTCGGCCAAACCGGCCCCGGTTCCGGTAACGAAAGCCGATCCCCCGGGGACCCTGCGGACCGCGTCCGGGCGGCTGCTCGTGCCGAATGGGAACGGCACCTACCGGTATGCCGATGAGCCACCGCTGAAGACGATCCCGGCGGCCCCGAGCTGCCCGAACGGGCGCTGTCCGTTGCCGCGCTGAGTGGCAACCCCGGAAACGCCGCCGGCCCGCGGGAGCGCTCCCGCGGGCCGGTTCCGTTTGCGCTCAGCTCCTCACCGCTCCTCGAACCTGACCTCGTCCCACGCGGGCACGAGCCGCCCGTTCACGTTCGCGGCCTCGTGGCGTATCACCCGGAGCGTACCCCGCACCGTCATCGGCTCCCCGTCTCGCAGCTCCCGGACCCGATCCCCGCGAAGCATCACGGTGCGCTCCTGGTCGTCGTCCGGATCGGCCGGGCCGCAGATGGTGCGCAACACTCCGCCGACCTCCCAGGTGTACGCGGGGGTGCGCGGGGTGAACGTGATCCGCACGTCGCCGGAGAGCCGGCGGGCGTCGGCCACGGTGAGCTGATCGAACTGGATGGGGGGGCGGCTCGACGACGGGCGGGGCGGCGAGCGCGAGGAGCAGGGTGCAGGTGAGCATGGGGCCATTAGACCCAGGGCAAGCGCACGCGCCAAGATGTCCGGGTGCGCGTGATGAAGAGGGGTGAAACGATCCCACGCTATGCCCACGCTATCAAGCCCTAACAGGCTCTATCAGAAATTCCGGGGCCTTGAAAACGCCTTTGAAAATCAAGCCTGCACGGCTTGGACAAGCCAGCGTTGATGTTCTTCACATAATCCGCGTGGCCCGGACTGTCGGGATGGGCGTAGTGCCGGGTCTCGGTCTCGTAGTGAACGTGGGCCGTGGTGATGGTGACCGTTTTGGTCTCGTCGCGCCGGGTGCCGCCCTTGGCGATGTCGCCGTACTTCTTGGCTTCCGCAAGCCCCTTGTGGGCCTGCACCGCGAGGATGGCGGCGGTCAGTGTGGTCTTGCCGTGGTCGATGTGGCCGATGGTGCCGACGTTGACGTGAACCTTGTGCATGGGAACCGAACTCCCCTGATGATCGCGCCGAGCGATCGGGGTTTGGCCGGCGTCCGCGCCCGGCTGCGGGGGAGCGGCCGTGAAGCCCGGCTGTGCGGGCGACAGGCCGCGAGGGTCCGCAGACCTTTTTTTCGCGACGAGCGAATCCAGGGCGGGTCGTGACGGCTTATTGCCACGGTGGCACAACTCAGACACGGTGCGCGGAAACAGGTTCACATTGCCAGAAATTCAGGGCTGGCCAGAAATTGCGCAGGGCTTCAAAGCCCGTCGGAACCAGGTCAGCTACGCAAAGAACGGTTCGGCGTAGGAGCCTCAAGGGGCATTCAGAGGTTTGTGTCGTCGAGCATAGTGGTACAGTCTCCGCCACCGCCCAAGTGACTCTGCTCGGCGGTGAATCAGACCCGGTCAAGTACGGAATCAAAGGACAAAAAAGTCCGGAATTCACGAATCGCCCTTCCACGGTTCTTATCAAAACAGTGCCGCAAGAGATTCATCTCGCGGCCAACCTACAATCGGAGCCGCCCGGATGATTCACGAAGTGACTGGCGACATCACGCTTACCAAGGCCCAAGCCATCGCCCACGGGGTCGCGCCGGGCGACCACTTCGACCACGACCTCGCGCGAGCCCTCCGCGAGCAGTGGCCGGCGATGGTCAAGGACTTCCGCCACTACTGCCACCAGTGCCACCCGAAACCGGGCGAGTTGTGGGAGTGGGGCGGGGTCGGCGGGGTCCGCATCTTCAACCTCCTCACGCAAACCGAACACGGGCACAGCGGCCACCCGGGGCCGGCGACCGAGGCGACCGTGAACCACTGTTTGCGCCGGTTACGCCACGAACTGGAGAAGCACGAGGTGAAGAGCCTCGCGCTCCCGAAGCTCGCAACCGGTGTGGGCGGGCTGACGTGGGACAAGGTCAAGCCGCTCGTCGAGCAGCACCTCGGCGACCTGAAGATCCCGATCTTCATTTACACGGAGTATCACAAGGGCGTGGCAGCCGAAGAAGTGGGGGCTTGATCGCCTCTGTCGGGCGCGTCGCCCGCGAGTAGTTCGAGCGGGTGGCGCGCGACGCGCCCGGTGAGGTCGCGGATCTGGTGCCGACACGAAGTTCCGGTTGCGATCACCACCGCGTCCGGTGCGTCGCTCAGTGCCGGGACCAGTTCCAGGTTCGCGATCTTCACGCTGACGTCGTAGTGCTGCTTCTCGTAACCGAACGCCCCCGCCATCCCGCAACACCCCGCATCTAAAACGGTCGTGTCCAGGCCGGCGACGAGCCGGAGGGCGTCGGCGGTCCCTTTGGAGCCGACCAGCGCCTTCTGGTGGCAGTGCGGGTGCACCAGCGCCTTCCCGGCGAGCGCCGGAACATCGAGCACGAGCCCGTTGTCCCGAACCTGGCGCGCGAGCCATCCGTCGGCCATCTCGGCCGCCCCCGCCACGCGCTTCGCGGCGCCGCCGGGGACCAGTTCCGGCCACTCGTCCGCCAGCGACAGAATACAACTCGGCTCCAGGCCCAAAATGGGCACGCCCCGCGATGCGAAATGGTCGAGCTTGGCGATGCCCTCGCGCGCGAGCTTCCGCGCGTCGGTGAGGAACCCCTTCGAGAGCATCGCGCGCCCGCAGCAGATGCCCGCCAGTTCCACGGTGTACCCGGCGCGCTCCAGAACCGTGACAGCGGCCCGGCCGATGTGCGGCTCCTGGTACGTCGTGAAACAGTCGTCGAGCAGAACCACCGTTTTGCCCTTGTGTTTCCCGTTCCGCGTTTGAGAGAACCAGCGGCGGAAGTGGTCGCGGTGCCACTCCGGGAGGCTGCGCCGGCGGTCAATGCCCGCGAGGTTCTCCACTACCCGCCGGACGAACGGCCGGCGCGCGAACCAGTTGTTCACACCCGCGAACCGGGCCGCCAGTGGGCTGAGCCGGTGAACGTGCTTCACGAGCAGGTGGCCGAGTGGACGCGCCCGCCGGGCGTAGTAGGCGTGCAAGAACTCGGCCTTCAACTTGGCCAGATCGACGTTGCTCGGGCACTCCGACTTACACGCCTTACACGACAGGCACAGGTCCATGACGTCCATGACCCAGCGCTGGCCGATCGGCGAGTGTCGGGACGAACTCCTCCCCCCGATCCCCTCCCTGAAGGGAGGGGGGGGAGACAACCTACCCTCCGGCCCCCTCCCTTCAGGGAGGGGGAGTTCGGCGCCCGCGCCAAGTCCACCGGGTTCGGGATGTTGTTCCGAAGGGGTTCCTCTCCCCTTCCCTTCAGGGAGGGGGCCGGGGGGTAGGTTGTCCGGCGGCACCAGCACCAAACGGAGCGCGTTCGCGCGGGCGCGGGTGGTGTCCTGCTCGTCCTTCGTGGCGCGGTAGCTCGGGCACATCGTGCCGCCCTGCGTCTTGCGACAAACCCCGGCCCCGTTGCACAACTCGACGCTGCGAAAGAACCCGCCCTGCTTCGAGAAGTCGAGAACCGTGGGCGGGTCCGTTGTGGGCATCCGCCCCGGCGGGACGCGCATGTTCTCTTCCATCGCCGGCGCGTCCACGATCTTTCCGGGGTTGAGCACGTTACCGGGGTCGAACCCGCGCTTCACCCGGCGGAACGCTTCGTACACCACCGGCCCGAACATCTTCTTGTTCCACTCGCTGCGCACAAGTCCGTCGCCGTGTTCGCCGCTCAAGCTCCCGCCGAACTCCAGCACGAGATCGGTCACCTCCTCCATGATCTTGCGCATGGCCACGATGCCGGCGGTTTCGTGGATGTTCAACACGGGCCGGATGTGGAGGCAGCCGACGCTCGCGTGCCCGTAAAACGCGCCATCGGTGCCGTGCCGGTGGAAGATCTCCCGGAACCGGGCCGCGAACTCCGGGAGCCGCTCCGGGCTCACCGCGGCATCCTCGCAGAAGGTGACCGGCTTCGCGTCGCCCGCCATCCCATAGAGCAGCGGCACCGCCGAACTCCGGAGCGCCCACAGCGGGTCACGGGTGGCCGGGTCGAGGGCGGGCACGCTCGCGGTCAGCCCCGCGCACCCGCTCAGGCGCCGCTGGAGTTCGTGAACGCGGTAGGACACGTCGGCCGCGTCGTCGGAACTGAACTCCACCATGAACAGCGCTTCGGGGCGCCCGCGGATCGCGGCCATCGTGTCTTTGAGTGACCGCTGGGCGCGGGCCAGGTCGATCAGCATCCGGTCCATCAGTTCGACGGCCGAAGGCCCCAGCTCGAGGCACAGTTGAAGCGCATCGAGCGCGGCCCCGAGCGAGGTGAACTGCGGGACCAGTAAGCCGCGGTGGCTCGGGCGGGGGACGAGTGCCAGTTCCGCTTCCGCAACCACCGCGAGCGTGCCCTCGCTTCCGATCAGGAGCGGGACCAGTGAGCGCGCCCCGCCGGTGAGGGCCGCGAGGTTGTATCCGCTCACCTTGCGCACGATGTTGGGCGTGCGCGCGAGGATCTCTTTTGCGCACTCCCGGACGACGCATTCGGCGGTGCGGTACGCTTCGCCCTCGCGTGTGCGGAGTTCCAGCTTGCGCTCGTGTTCGAGTTCCGAGAGCGGGGCGAACTCGGTCCGCGTGCCGTCCGAGAGGACGGCCGTGAGCGCCCGGACGTGATCCACCGTTTGCTTGTACACCACCGACCGCGCCCCGGCGGAGTTGTTCCCGATCATCCCGCCCAGGGTCGCACGGCTCGCGGTCGCCACATCGGGGCCGAACATCAGCCCGTGTGGGGCCAGCGCGCGGTTGAGGTGATCCAGCACGACGCCCGGTTGCACCCTCACCCGGCGGCCCGACCGATCGACTTCGCCCACCGCGTTCAGGTACTTGGAACAGTCGATGACGATGCCGGGGCCGATGCTCTGGCCCGATAAGCTGGTCCCGCCGCCGCGGGCGGTGATCGGAACGTTCAACTCCGATGCGATCTGCACCGTGACGGCGAGGTCGTCGATCGTTTTGGGCAGCACCACACCGAGCGGGCGAATTTGGTAGTGGCTGGCGTCGGTGGCGTAGAGCGCGCAAGAGGTGCTGTCGAACCGCACCTCGCCGCTGACGTGTCGGCGGAGGTAGCGGACCAGTGAATCCCGGCGAGCGGTCGCGAAGTCCATACGGTCGGGTATATGCTCGGGCCGCACCGACAAGAATGGCAGTGCGGCGAAAAACCTGCGGCGCGGAGGCGGATTCCAGTCGTTTCAGGTGGCCAGTATTCAGTGCTCAGTGCGGACCGAAGGGCGCTCTGGGGGCCTCGCAAAACCCGGCTATTGCTCCTCGCCTTCGGTCCACTGACGGCTGACTGCTGACGACTTGAGGCTCCTGGATTCAGATCCAGTAGTTTCAAGTGTTCGGTGTTCGGTGGTCAGCAAGAAGCTCAGGGCGTTTCGCGAAGCCTCCAGAACCCGGGGAACCCTCCTCCTGCGCCCGTTCACTGACAACTGCATGTGAGCACTTGAAGCTACTGGATTCAGAACGGGTTCAAGAACCCCGCGAGGCGCAGCCCGATCACGACCGCGACCCCGGCGAGCAGCGGCACCGCGACCCGCTTTACGAGCGTGAACGGGTTCGTACCGGTGAGGGTGCCGCACATCAGCACCACCGCCGCGACCGGCGACATGGTGCGGCCCGCCGCGCTCCCGAGCGAGACCAGCGCGCCGATGGACACCGGGTCGAGCCCGAGATCGAGCGCGGGGGCGTGGAAGAACTCGTAGAGGCTCTGGGTGCTGGCCATCCCGGACCCGCAAATGGCGCCGAACACCAGCGGTATCAGGGCCGCCAGCGGGAGCATCAGGTGCGGCGCGCCCGCGATCAGCGCCCCGAGGCTCTTGGCGAGCCCGGCCGCCTTGATTGCCGCACCGAAGCAGGTCGCAATGACGATGAGGCTGATGATGTTCGCGAACCCGTACCCGGCGCCGGCGAAGAACTCTTTCACACAGTCGCGGGCCTTGTTCGGAGCCGCCGCCGCCGCGCACAGCACACCGATCATCATCGCGAGGCCGATCAACCGGCTACTGTACGCCGAGCTACCGGCCCCGCCGGGGGCGTTGCCGACCACCCAGTGCGCCGGAACCGCGATGAAGTTGAACGGCGGCGCCGCGGCAAACAGCAGCACCAGCGGAACGAGAGGGACAAAGGCTTTGAACAGGTTGATGCGCTCATCGGGGGGAGAAGCCCCACCTGCCGGCCCCCTCCCTTCAGGGAGGGGGAGAGAAACCCCTTCGGAACCGCGGTCCAAACCCGATGGACCCGGGGCTGGCGCCGAACTCCCCCTCCCTTCAGGGAGGGGGTTGGCGGGTGGGGCTTCCTCTCCCCCTCCCTTCAGGGAGGGGGGTGGGGGGAGGGGTTCTTCGCGCTTGCGTTCCCACCACACACTCATGGCCCACAGCACGCACGTGGCGACTGCGAGCTGCGTGAACACCAGCGGCGGGAGGTACCGCGCGGCCTGGACCTGCGGGAGCGCGTCCTTGTTGGTTGCGTTCGCGGTGCTCACGGTGAGCAGCTCCGGCGCTCCGGGGTTCAGCAGTTCCCCACCCACCGACGCGCCGAGTAGCAGGCACGCGCCGATGGTTGACATCGAGTACCCGGCGGCGCGCATCAGCGGCACCACCACGGCCCCCAGACACAC
>DASWYH010000598.1:0-2281 GCA_036405095.1 Gemmata sp.
CGGAACCCGAACGCCCAGATTTCGGGCCGCACGTCCTTCATTCCGACAAATGGGTTGTCCTTTGGAACGGCGTACCGCTTCCCTTCGTCCGTCTGGTCGATGTCGATCCGCAGAACGGACGACAAGAGGTCCGAGCAACCCTGACCCGTGTTCAGCGTGTCCGGCGGGTTCGGCCCGGACGCATCGCCCGTTGAAATGTAGAGGAACCCGTCCGGCCCGAAGTGCAGGTCGCCGCCGTTGTGCCCACCGCCAACGAAAGTGAGAACAATTTCTTCGCTCACCGGGTCGATGCGGGGCGGGTCGGTGCTGGTGACCTTGAACCGCGACACCCGCGAGCCGTCCGCGAAGCGCCCGTCTTTCGCGGGCGCCTTCGGGACCAGGGTGTAGCACACGTAGCAATAGCGGTTCTTCTCGAACTGCGGGTGGAACACCAGCCCGTACAGCTCGCCGACGCCCTTTGCGCCGGGGAGCTTTTCGACGGTCTTCAGTTCTGTGCGGAGGTCGAAGAAGAGTTCCTTTTTGCTTTGGGGAGCGTTCCGGATCGAGTACAGAACGCCCTCCTGTTCGCCGATGAAGAGCCGTTCCGAGCCCGGGGCGCGAGCGATTAGCAATGGGTGGTTGAACTTCGCTCCGGGGAACGCCCGGACCGGTTTGAACTTCGGCGGCGCCTCCGGGCTGCCAGTCACCTTCGATGTGGTCCACGGCTGCCGTTTTGCCGGTGCAGCCTTCGGTTGCGGGGCTCTGTCGTCCGCGGCGCGGGACCACCCGAGCGACAGGACGAACCCGACGCCCGCGAACCCGGCGACAGCAGCAACCGTCCGTGCGAAGAGGCGAGACGACATGACCGGCTCCCGTGACTCGTGACGCGCGTGAGTGTGCCGAGTATACACGCCCGAAAGGCAACTTCCCATGATTCCGCTCTTCGTGGTCGATGCGTTCACCGACGTGCCCTTCGGCGGGAACCCGGCGGCCGTGTGTCTGCTCCCGGCGTGGCCTTCGGACGGGTGGCTCCAGAACGTCGCGCGCGAGATGAACCTCTCCGAAACCGCGTTCCTGGTACCGCGCGAAGGTGACGAGTTCGAATTGCGCTGGTTCACTCCGAAGGTCGAAGTGGAACTGTGTGGGCACGCGACGCTTGCCTCGGCTCACGTGCTCTGGAGCTCGGGCCGCGCCGCGCGTGCGGTCGGGATCACGTTTCATACTCGGAGCGGGACGCTCACGGCCCACGACTCGGCGCCGTCCAGCGAGATCGGGCTCGATTTCCCGGCGAAGCCCGCGACCCCCTGCGCACCACCTTCCGGGTTGCTCGAAGCGCTCGGCGCCCGGGCGGTCGCGGTCGCACGAAATGAGTTCGATTACCTCATCGAACTGGCCTCGGAAGCCGAGGTGCGGGCGCTCGCCCCAGATTTCGCGCAACTCTCTCAAGTCGCATGCCGCGGGGCCATCGTGACCGCCGCCTCGGGTGACTCGGGATTCGATTTCGTCTCGCGGTTCTTCGCGCCGGCGGCGGGCGTCAATGAAGACCCCGTTACCGGGTCCGCGCACTGTTGCCTTGCGGAGTGGTGGGGGGAGAAGTTCACCAAGGCCGAGATGACCGGGTATCAGGCGAGCGCGCGGGGCGGGACGGTACGCGTTGTGCGCGCGAGCGGGCGCGTGAAGCTGATCGGCCGCTCGGTCACGATCACACGCGGTGAACTGCTCATTGCTCCGAAGTGAAAGCGCTACTTGTTCACGCCGACCACGGGTCCGGGTGGGGCCGGTTCCGGCATCCGCGGTACGGGCAAAGCGCCCGGGAATAGCTCGCTGATCGTCGGTAGCTTTCCAGGTTGCAGCAAGAGATTTTCGGGTGTTTCGAGCACCAACGGCGGGAGTGGTTGCGAGGGCAACAGCACGCCGAATGTGCCGCCGGTGTATCGCGGGGTGCCCGGAATCAACAACAGCGGCGGGGGCGGGTTCCGGTACGAACCGCGGTAGGTGCTGTAGATGTTTCCGGGGTAACCCGAGCGGTCCCCGAGCGGTCCGTAACCGAGCCCGCCGTAAGGGGCAACGTGATACCCGAGCGGGCGTGGCACGATCGGGCTAACGGGGCTCCCGAGCCCTTGTGGGGACAGCACCGGAGGCGGCAAGTATAACGGCGCGGGCGATCCGATGCGCCCGGGTTGAGCCGACGCAAAGGACGAGAAGAGAACGATCAGAGTGGTGGCAAACAAACCGGCTCGGGCCAACATCCGGAACGCCTCCTCAATTTGCCCACGATCCTGGTTCAAACCGTTGCCACGCG
>DASWYH010000599.1:0-3584 GCA_036405095.1 Gemmata sp.
CGGCCACGGGATCTTTGGTCGGATCACATACCGGGTCGTGGGACCGGTAAGGAACCCGACGAACCCGCGTGGCGTGAGGCGGTAGCGGTCGCGCTCGAGGGTGGGCACCACGTCCATCAGGTGCCGCGCCGACCCGAGGAGGAAATTGACCTCTCGGCGCGGGAGCCGCACCGTGCGCGTGCGCCGTTCTGTGAGCGCGACCGTGCGGTTCATTGGTGGCTCCACGGCGCGAGGGGCGCGACGAGGTGGGCGCAGGGGTCACGGCAGGGCGATTCCGGGCGCCAGTTCGGGCATTTCCTTTGGCAGCGGGGGCAACCCGCGCTCCTTCGGGTCGAACAGGCGCCAGCCGATTTCCCCACCTCCGAGCGGGCTCGTCAGGCGCTTGCGGGGGTCGTCCGTTTGGTTACCCTCACCGATGGTGTAAACGGCGATCCCGTCGGGGAGCTTTGCGAACTTGAGTGGTGTGCCGTCATACGGGTCGAGAGGGATCGCGGGCAGCAGCTCTTTCGGTATCTCCGCGAGCGAATCGGGCCAGTGCCCGCGTGCGAGCCGGAACCGCTCGCACGCGATCAGGACCGCCGCCGAACGCAACTCGGCGCGGTGGTTGAGACTCGCCGCGCCGACCTTTGCGCACGCCGGGGTGAGCAGTTGCGAGAACATGAAGAGCGCGCGCGAGCCCCGGTCGGCGTGGATACCCTCTTCGACTCGCGCGAGGGCCTTTTGCAGTTCGTGTTCCGGCCCCCGGGCCGCTTCAAGGAACCCGCGCATGTATTTCAGATAGCACGCGTGATCGCCGGGGAACAGGCCACGGCGGAGGTAGAACAGGGCTTCATCCGGGAAGCCCGAGCGTTTGCCCACGAGCCCGGCGAGGTCGTCCGCGGACAGCTTACCGTTGCTCAGATCCTCAAAGAATCGGTCCATCACGGCCAGTTCCCCGCGCAAGCCGTTGTGGAAGAGCGGTTCGTTCGCTTCGGCGAGGAGCGCCGTTTGGAGCGCGGCCATCTCGGGCAGCGCGTCCTTGGATTCGCCGAGCGCGAGGAGCCGCATGGCGGCTTCCGCGGACCGCCTCCCGCTCGCGATGCGCACGAGCGGGCTAATCAAACACGGGGCCTCCTGAACGGACCGGCCGCAGTTGAGGATCGCGCGCGCGGAACGCCACCCGCGAACTTGGTCGCCCGTTTGTGCCCCCACGAGCGCATCCGCGCGCAGGAGGTTCGTGACCGCGCGAACGCGATCCAGTTCCGGCAAACGGAGTTGAATGGGTATTTCTGGGAAGGTGTGCGCGGTGTACCCGCGCGGTCGCTCGCGCAGGGTTCGAGCAACGGCCCGCGCGTTGCGCGTCCCGGCGAACAGTTCGTCCCCGCCGGTCAGGTCTGCGAGGAGGTGTTTCTGGTTCAGTGGCACCCACTCTTCGGGTTGGAGCCGCGGGCGCTTGCTCCACTCGTTCCACTGCACCGGGATCAGTTCGTAGGCGCGCTGAACCACCAGCGCGGAGTTCTGCTCGGCCAGCGGGGCCGCTTTCTCTTGTGCTTCGCAGTACTCGGCAAACCGCCAGCCGGGTTCTTCGGCGTTGAGTTTGGCGATTTCCGCGTCGCGGTCGCCGGTCCCAACGGAGCGCACATAAGCGCGCCCCGCGAACAGCACGATGACCCCGAAGAAACAACACACGACACCCAGAAGGGCGAGCCGACGTGTCCAGCGCCACCACCAGCGGCGCCGGGGCGGGGGCGTGTTAGCGGGCGGCCGTTTGGGCTTCGGCGACTCGGTCATGCGTTAATCTCGCGCGTCCGTTACGGGCCTGAGCTTGCGGCGCTTCTCGCTGGAACCGAGTAGGCGCTCGGGGGTGTAATCGGTGAGCCGGTCCTCGCGCCCGCCGAGGTAATCGAGCAGGAGCGGGCGGACGTGGTGGTCCCAGACCGCCGAGAGCTTCTCCGGATCCAGTTCCGGGATCATGAAGAAGCTGTGCCCGACCTGTTTCTCGGGGCCGAGGTCGCGGGCCAACCGCCGGTTCAGTTCCTCGAACAGGAGCACGACGCGGGGCGCGAACACCTGGTCGGCGCCTCCGCGCGCGTCGAGCCACCGGGCCAGCACCCCCGCGTCCGCGGGCATATTCACGAACGAGAACCGCCGGCGTAGAGCGTGATCGAGCGCGACCGCGGACCGGTCCAGGGGGTTCATCGTCGCGATGACGAACAGGTTCTCCGGAAGCGTAAACGGGCGCTTCGAGTACGGCAGCGTGACCGCCTGGTCCCGGTACTCCAGGAGGTACAGCAGTTCGCCGAAGATGCGCGGCAGGTTCCCGCGGTTCAGCTCGTCCACAATGAGCACGTGGGGCTCGCTCGGCCGCGCCCGGGCCTGCTCGGCGAACTGACACAGGAGCCCGTCCTCGACCGGGAACGAGACGCCGGTCTGCCCGGCCCCGTCCCCGGCGCGGGCGCGGATGCCCTCGACGAACTCTTCGTAGCTGTACCCGGGGTGGAACTGCACGAGCCGCACGCAGTCACTTTTGTCGTGCGTGAGGAGCCGCGCGAGGCACCGCGCGACGAACGTTTTGCCGGTTCCGGGTACGCCCTGAAGGACCAACTGCCTCTTGAGACGAAGGAGCCCGAAGACACGATCGAGCCACACTTCCGATAGATACGTCTCAAGGTGGAAGGACGCGGGATCGTACACCGGTGCGCCTTCGGGGGCGCCGGCGCGGCGCGCGAGCAGCGGGCGCGGGTCCGCTTCCGCGGCACACGCGAACGCGGGCAAGAGCCGGTCGAACGTGAGCAAGACTTCGCCGGTGAGTTCGTCCCGCCGGAGGAGCGGCGAATCGGGTCCGAGGCGCTTCCCGATCGCGAGCGTCTTGTGAACGGCCCACGCCCGCAGATCGGCGGCGCTTCGGATCGGCACCTCGGTGGTGAAGTCGTCACTCGTCCAGAAGCGGTACTCCGCAAACACGTTCCCGGTTTCGAGCGCGCGGTAAATGGCCTCCGCGTGCTCCTGAATGTTGCGCCGGAACTGTTTCCCTGCGTCACGGGCCGAGCGGCCGAGGTGGAACCCGTAATTCACGCCCTCTTCTGCCACGCGCACGAAGAACTGTGCGTCCGCGCGTTTGTTCGCCAGCGCCTTGCGGTAGAACGTGATCCACTGAACCGGCTGGTACGGCCCGCTGCGCCCGAAGTCGTTCTTGCAGATGCTCGTGACCGCGCGCCCGGCGCGGGCGTCGCACTCCAGGTCGAACCCGTGCTCGCGGTTCAGGATCGGGCGGACGTAGCGCTCCGCGACGGACTCGCACAGTTCGACGAGCGGTTCGCGGAGGACGAACTGGTAGCGCTCGCGGTGCTCGGTCATCCAGTCCTTGGCGTTCGTTTCGGCCAGTTCCCCGAGGAACGCGAAGGTGTCCGAGCAGAACCCCCCGAAGCTCCCGTCCTCGGGCTCCTGTTCTGGTAATACCTCTGCGCTGATCGCGACGACCACATCGGCGAGTTCCAGCGGGTGGACGCGGAACCGTTCGCGAAGCACCGCCGCGACCTCGCACCAGAGCCGGGCTCGTTCGTTCTCGGGGAGGCCCGGGGAGAATGCGTCGTCGAGGGCCGGGA
>DASWYH010000600.1:0-2114 GCA_036405095.1 Gemmata sp.
GATCCGTGCCGCGGGCCTGACGGAACGGTGCCGAATCGAGGGCGGCGATTTCTTCAAAGCCGTTCCCGCCGGCGGCGATCTGTACGTTCTGAAGCACATCATCCACGACTGGAACGACCAGAAGGCCGCGCAAATTCTGAAGTGCGTTCGGGCCGCGATCCCGGCGACCGGGAAGCTGCTCCTCGTGGAACTGGTAGTGCCGCCGGGGTGCGTGCCCCACTTCGCGCAGGTTCTCGATCTCGAAATGATGGTGATCTGCGACGGCAAGGAGCGCACCGAGGCCGAGTACCAAGCGCTGCTCGCCGGCGCGGGGTTCCGGCTCACCCGGATCGTGCCCACCGAAGGCCCGCACAGCCTCATCGAGGCCGAACCGGTTTGACGCAACCCGCATTCCGACTTACAAACCCTTCGTGGCTCTCCTGATCGAAGGGACTGGTCCATGCAGACGGTTCTGGTCACCGGTGGGTGCGGGTTCATCGGTTCCAACTTCGTTCGTCACCTGCTGACGACCGACCCGAGCGTGCGCGTCGTCAACTTCGACGCGCTGACCTATGCCGGCAACCTCGCCAACCTGAGCGACGTTGCCGGCCACCCGCGGTACACCTTTATCAAGGGCGACGTGACCGACCGCGACGCGGTGCGCGCCGCCATGCAGGCGGGCGTCACCGATGTCATCCACTTCGCGGCCGAGAGCCACGTCGATCGCAGCATTCAGGATAGCGGCCCGTTCCTCCGCACGAACGTGCTGGGGACGCAGGTGCTGCTCGACGCGGCCCGCGAGTTCAGGGTGAGCAAGTACGTCCAGGTCTCGACGGACGAGGTGTACGGCAGCCTGGGGGCCACGGGCTTCTTCACCGAAGAGACCCCCCTGCACCCGAACAGCCCCTACTCGGCCAGCAAGGCGGGCGCGGATCTGCTCGTCCAGGCGTACCAGCACACGTTCGGCCTGAACGCGGTCATCACGCGGTGCTCGAACAACTACGGGCCGTACCAGTTCCCCGAAAAGCTGATCCCGCTGTTCGTCACGAACCTGTTGGCAGACCAACAGGTGCCGGTGTACGGCGACGGCCAACAGGTCCGCGACTGGATCCACGTTCTCGACCACTGCCGCGGGGTCGAAGCCGCCTGGCGCCAGGGCGCGTCCGGCGCCGTGTACAATTTCGGCGGCCGGTGCGAGATGACGAACCTCGACCTCACCCGCCTGTTGCTCAAGTTGCTATCCAAGCCGGACGCGCTCATCAAGTACGTGGCCGACCGCCCCGGGCACGACCGCCGGTACGCCATTGACTGCGCGAAAGCCGAGCGCGAGTTGGGCTGGGCGCCGCAGGTGAGCTTCGACCGGGGGCTGGCGGAAACGATCGACTGGTATCGGGCGCACGCGGACTGGATCGCGACGATCAAGAACAAGGACTACTTGAGCTACTACGAGAAGCAGTACGGGAAACTGGGCTAGTCGAAAGTCGTAAAGTCCGGAACGGGCTTTGGTCTTCGGCGCCACGACTTTTCGACTTCCGACGAGGAACACCGATGTCCATTCGCGGCGTGATTCTGGCGGGCGGCAAGGGCACCCGCATGGGCGAACTCACGCGGGTCACCAACAAGCACCTGTTGCCCGTCGGCGCGTGGCCGATGGTGTACCACCCGCTCAAGAAGCTCACCGGGGTGGGGCTCCAGGAGGTGCTGCTCGTGTCCGGCACCGAGCACATGGGCGACTTCGTGGAGCTACTCGGGTCGGGGCGCGATCACGGGTGCCGGCTCACCTACCGCGTTCAGGACGAGGCCGGCGGGATCGCGCAGGCGCTCGGGCTCGCCGAGCACTTCTGCATGGGCAGCCGGTCGCTGGTGCTGCTCGGCGACAACATCTTCCGCGACCCGCTCATCGGGCTGCTGGAAAAGGCGAACGCGCGCCCGGACTGGGCCTGGATCGGGCTCAAGCAAGTTCCGGACCCGCAGCGCTACGGCGTCGCGGAGCTGCGGGGCGACCAGCTCATCGGGATCGAAGAGAAGGCCGAAAATCCCAAGAGCGACTTCGCGGTGGTGGGCCTCTACATCTACCCGCCGGACGTGTTCAACATCATCCAGACGCTCAAACCGCGCCGCCGCGGCGACCTGGA
>DASWYH010000601.1:0-2326 GCA_036405095.1 Gemmata sp.
TGTCATCTCCCCGGCCTCAAAATCGAGCGTTCGCAAGCGGGTGGTTTGACCTCCGGTTAGCACCCGCATGACCTCGTCGCTGACTTCAGGGATACTGATTTCGGTGACACAGGCAGCGTGCGGCCACTGCGCGATCGTAGCGACGAACGGAAGCACGTCACCAGATATAAAACCGCTCGTGATTTTCAGTTCTTCCAATGGTTCGATATCTGCACCGCGCGCGGCCACTCGATACGCCGCGTGGAGCGAGAGCGCAACGTCTCGTGGGAAGCCGCGGGCGAACTTCACGCGCTTATGCGAGTTGCTCCACTGGATGTCGCATCCCGCTTGGTTGGCAATTTCGGAGAGCGGCTGTAACCACCGCTCGCGGTGGTGCGAAATGAGGCGCGTTTCGCGCTTCGTGAGGGTGCGCTCGTTTGGATCGGAGCACAGCGCGGATGGGGAGAACAATTGGGTTTGTTCAATCTGGAGCTGTATGAACTCGGCCCGCGCCTCGTCGCCGTGCTCCTGGAGCCAGTCCGCGTACACGAGGCGCGCGGTGTCGTCGGCCGGGTCGGCCCAGATCGCGGCCCACAGCGCGCGCTGTTCGTCGGTCGTCATCGGGGGCGCTCCTACGCGGCCCGCTTCTGCGGTGTCGTGTCCGGTGTGAGCCATTCTAACAGCCGCAGTGCCATCCGCGGCCCGGCGCCGGCGTCTTCGTGCTTGAAGAACACGTACCCTTCGCGCCACGGCTGCGCGCGGAGCCGGGCGGCCCAGTCGCGCAGCGCGGCCTCGTCGTAGTCGGGCCGGCGCAGCCGAACGTAGCCCCAGTCCGCCGTTGACACGAACGGCACGGTCAGTTCATCGTCGGCGTCCGCGACGCACAGCGCCGCTTGGTGGTCGCGCAGCAGCTCAAAAACCTCCTCGTCGAACCACGACGGGTGACGGAACTCGAACGCCACCCGGCACGCCGGGAGGCGCCCCAAGAAGTCGCTCAGGCAGGTGACATCTTTCCGGAACGTGGGGGGCAACTGGAACAGCACCGGCCCGAGCTTCGCGCCGAGCGCCCCGGCGGTCTCGACCAGCGCGGTGACCGTGTCGCCCGCCCCGGCGAGCCGCTTGACGTGCGTGACCTCCTGCGGCGCCTTCAGCACGAACCGGAAGTCGGCGGGCACCCGTTCGGCCCAGGTGCGCAGCAGTTGGGCCGTCGGCGGGCGGTAGAACGTGTTGTTGATTTCGACCGTGCGGAACCGCTCGCCGTAAAAGCCCAGCATCTTGTGGGCGGGGAACTTGAGGGGGTAAAAGCTCCCCTTCCACTCCGGGTACGAGTACCCGCTGGTGCCGACGAAGAAGTCCATGTTCCGCTCTTCCGTGCGTGCCGCGGTGCGAACGGCACCACCGTACCCGCGACCCGCTCGGCGCACAACTTCCATTCGCGCGGTCCCGCGGTAACCGGGACACAAGCCGTTACCCAAAAGGCGCGAGGCTTTTCCGGCCGATATCTTGCGATATTTCGACTTGTGAATGGAGTCAGAAGCGCTCCCGACGTGCCAAGATGTTGCCCGGAGCGGCCCAGGCACACCCCGTTCCCCCACGAATGCGCCTACCGCTCCGGTCCGCCACACACGAGAACCCGAGTGCCGTTAGCCCGCCCTCGGCGGGATCAGGACTCGCTCGATGTAGGTCGTGTCCACGTTCCCGGCTGCGAAATCCGCGTTGTCGAAAATGGTCTTCAGGATCGGGATCGTGGTGTGGATGCCCTCCACCATGAACTCGGACAGGCACCGGCGCATCACCGCGAACGCTTCCGCCCGCGTCGGCTGGTGGACCAGCAGCTTCGCCACCATGCTGTCGTAGTTGGACGGCACGCGGTAGCCCGCGCAAACGTGCGAGTCGAGCCGCACCCCGGGGCCGCCCGGGGGGCGCCACGTCTTCACCACGCCCGGGCTGCCGCGGAAGTCGTTCGCCGGGTCTTCCGCGTTGATCCGCACCTCGATCGCGTGCCCCCGCTGCTGGACCTCTTGCTGCGTGTACCGGAGCTTCTCACCCGCCGCGACGCGGATCTGCTCGCGGATGATGTCCACGCCCGTGACCAGTTCCGTCACCGGGTGCTCCACCTGCACCCGGGCGTTCACCTCGATGAAGTAGTAGTTGTTCTGCTGGTCCACGAGGAACTCACACGTCCCCGCGTTGAAGTACTTCGCCTCCCGGGCCAGCCGCACCGCCGCCGCGCACATCTCCTGCCGCACTTGGTCGGGCAGGTTCGGCGACGGGGACTCCTCGACGAGCTTCTGGTGCCGGCGCTGGAGGGAGCAGTCGCGCTCGAACAGGTGGATCACGTTCCCGT
>DASWYH010000602.1:0-6395 GCA_036405095.1 Gemmata sp.
GTCGATGGCCCGCTTCGCGATGTCGGGCTTGAGCTTCTCGTACTGCGATCCGGCCGGGATGCCGTTCAGCGCGTAGTCCCCGAGCGCGCGGGCCTCGGCGGCGATGCTCTTGCGCTGTTCGGCGATGTCGGCGTCTTCCCACGGGCGCTCTTTCTTCGCGTCGTATTCGGTGAGCAGCGCGAGCGCCGATTTGCCCGCCGCGAGGTCCGGCCAGCGGCCCGCCGTGCCCTTCAGTAACATCAGGCCGCGGTACTGAGTGGCTTTCGAGCCGAGCAACGTTTTGGCCTCCGCGAGCACCGCGTTCGCGTGCTGCTCACGGGTGAGCGCGCCGTCGGCGGTAGCGCGCGACGTGGGGTGCTTCTTGGCGCCGGCGGCCCGGCGGGCGGTGTCCTCGTCCAGCCACTTCACGACTTCGGCGAGGGTCGCGGCCGGGGGCATTGCGTGACCCGCCTTCGGTTGCACCCACACTTTCGTGCGGACGCCGACGTCTTTCCACATTCCGGCGCGCCAGCGCTCCATTTCGCCGCGGTTGAAGTCCGTTTCACCGGTGACGAGTGCCGCGCTGATGCGGTCCGCCAACCGGTGACGCAACCAAGTTTCTTCGCGCAGGTCGCCGCCGGCGCACACCGGGACGATGCCGCCGAAGTGTTCGGGCAGCGCGAACCCGATCGCGCATGCGATCCGGGCGCCGCCCGAGAACCCCGAAATGTAAGTGCGGTCCGGGTCGAGCGGGAGTTGTCGGCGCGCGTCGTCAAAGCAATCGAGGACGATCCGCACGCGCCGGGGCGGGGGCACGTTGTTCCCGGCGCCACGGACGCCGATGAAGGCGAACCCGCGGTCCTTGCAGAGCGCCTCAAAAGGCTTCCAGCCCGCCGGGTCGTCGCCGGCGGACACGAAGACAATTGCGGGAACCGGTTTCTTGGGGTCTTTGCGCTCGGGTACGAACAGTTCGTAGCTCTGCTTCGCCGAATCGTAGCCCTCGCCGGTGAGCTTCGCGGGCGGGTTCGCGAGGCTCTGGTTCGTGACCGCGAACGCCCAATCGAGTCGCGTCGGGCCGCTCACGGTGACCTTCGCGGTGTACCCGGCAGCCGGCGGCGCCGCGGGCGCAAGGGGCACCACAGTAACCGCAACCACCGCGGCAAGAATCGTGCGAAGCATGGTCCGGCTCGGGGGTGAGTTCAGGGCTACGCAGGTGAGTCCAGGGCCGTGGCGTTACGCGAGCTTGCTCCGCTGGCACGCTTCAGCGTAAGTCGCTTCGAGGTCGAGTGCGAGGTTCAGCACCCCGCGAACCGCGACCGGCACGGTCGGCAGCGCGGCGCCCGCCGGGACGTTGTGGTGCCAGACGGCGAACTGCTCGGCCCCGTTTGGGAAAGCCGGCTGCACCGCCAGAACCGGCGAATCGGTCCCGCGCGGTCGTTTGGTGATCGGGAACACGCCGGTGAGGCTGTGCAGGTGCGTGGCCCAACTCGCCGGGCCGGGGAGGGCGTCCACGATGACGACACCCGCGCCCCCGGACATGAGCCCGGCGGCGCGGACCGCGAGCGCGAGCGCCGAATCGGAATCGGCTTTGTTGTCGGGCGTGACGAACAGCACGGCGGCCACAACGGACCCGTCGCGCGCATCGGCAACGCGGGTCCCCACCCGGTCGGTAAGCCGTGCCGGGGCCGTGAACGTGGGCGAAGGGCCGACCGCAAGGGGCGCGACCGCTTCCGCGGCTTGTGCGCGGGTGGTGCAGTCCGTTTTCACGGCGAACCGATCCGCCGGCAGTTGTGCGATCAGCGCCCCGGCGACGGCTTCGGACCAGCTTACGAGGAACGCGAACGGGTCGCGCCCGTTGTTTGACCAATCAGTGCTCAGCAGTGGCATGAACGCACTCGGGGATTATTCGGAGATACGGAGCCTGACGCACGCTTCGGTATAGGTGGCTTCGAGGTCGAGTTTGACGCACCCATACTCCTTGAGCGCCAGCGGCACCGCGGGGAGTGCGGCGCCGACCACCAGGGGCCAGCGCCACAGGTCGATCAGGTCTTTTTTTTGGCGGTTCACCGGGCGGTACGCCGCGGCGTATGTCCACGGGTCGCCCGGCATGAGGAACTTTGCGTCGTGCCCCGCGAGGCGGACGAGTTCGTTGTGCAAGTTCCAGTGCCGCGTGGTCACGATGTCGATCACCACGAGCCCGATGCCTTTGCCGAGGTAGCTGAGGCACTTCGCGGCGAACTGCTCGCGCTCGTTCTTTTCTTTCTTGTTCGCCTCGCTGACCAGCTCGATGACCCCGATGACGCGCGACGCTTTCAGCGTGTCGCGCACCTCGACCTTGTACTCGTCGGGGAACGTCGCCGGCATCGCAAGGTCGGTGGCCGGTGGGGCATAGGTTTCGATCTCGGTGGCAACGGGCACCCCGTTAGCGCTACCGGGCGGGTGTGTGTGAGCCGTACCGTTGTCTTCCGAAACCCACTCGCGCTCGGCGACATCCGCAGCAACGGCCGGCCCGAGGCGCATCGGGGCCGACGCGATGAACCGCTTCGGCAACCTCTGGTTGAGGTCGTCGGCAAGCGCCACGCCCCAGCGCGTGTGGAACGTTTCCCACTCGTGCTCTTTCGCGATCGGGCCGTGAAAGTGGTCGAGCAATGGCATCGCGTGCCCCCTCGCGTGCATTCTATCGCTTCACTTGCCGCGGTAGTTGCCCCAGTAGTGAATCAGGTCGATGCGGGTGACGATGTCCAGGACCGCGCCGTCCTGGGTGGCGAGAACACCGGTGTAACCGGCGAGCAAGAGGCGGTAGGCCTCGTCCAGGTGAGTGCGGGTGTCAAGCGTCGGCAGCGGGCGCGCCATCAGGTCGCCGATGAGCACCTGCCGCGGGTCCTTGCCATCGTGAAGGATGCGCGCCAGCGACACCTCTTGAACGCTCCCGACCGACTTCCCGGCGTCCATAACGGGGAGCTGCGAGATGCCGGTCGCTTCCAGTAACTGAATCGCTTCCTCCGCGGTGGCGTTCGGGGCGATGAACACCAGCTTCCGTTCGCCGCGCTTCTTGATGAGGTCGCCGACCGAATGGGTGGGCGCTTCGGCGAACGCGAGGTTGTTGGTTTTCAGCCAGTTGTCGTCGAAGAACTTGCTCAGGTAGTTGCGCCCGGTGTCGCACCCCAGCGCGACCACGAGGTTCCCGGGTCCGAGCCGTCGCGCGTACCGGAGCGCGGCGGCCACGTTGGTCCCGGTGCTGCCGCCCAGCAGCATCCCCTCGCGCCGGGCCAGTTCGCGGGCCGTGTGAAAGGACTCCGCGTCGCCCACCCGCACCCAGTCATCGACGTACTTACTTGAAAACGTCTTCGGAACAAAGTCCTCGCCGATGCCCTCGACCTTCCACGGCTTCGGCGAGTCGCCGGAGAGCACCGACCCTTCCGGGTCGGCGCCGACGATCTTCACACCCGGGTTCATCTGCTTCAGGTACTTGCCCACGCCGCTCACGGTGCCGCCGGTGCCGACCCCGCACACGAACACGGTCACCTTGCCCTTCGTCTGTTCCCAGATTTCGGGGCCGGTGGTGCGGTAGTGGCACTCGGGGTTGGCCTCGTTGGTGAACTGGTTCGGGCGCCACGCCCCCGGGATCTCGCGCGCGAGCCGGTCCGCCACGCCGTTGTAGCTCTCCGGGGCGTCCGGTGCGACGTTCGTGGGGGTGACGACGACTTCCGCGCCGTAAGCTTTGAGCAGCAGGATCTTCTCGGTGCTCATCTTGTCCGGCAGCACGAAGATGCAGCGATACCCCTTGACGGCCGCGACCATCGCCAACCCGACGCCGGTGTTCCCCGCGGTGGCCTCGATGATGGTGCCGCCGGGGCGGAGCGCGCCGCGGGCCTCGGCTTCGGCGATCATCGCCATCGCGACCCGGTCCTTGACGCTCCCCCCGGGGTTGGCGCACTCGATCTTCACCGCCACCTTCGCCTGAAGCCCTTCGGTGAGCCGGTTCAGTTGCACCAGCGGCGTCCGGCCGACGGTGTCGAGAATGGATTCGAGCATCATGGGAGGCTCCGGGCCGAGGTGCGTGGGCGGAACGGTTCGCGACACCTCAATTGTCGAGCGCGGGCACGATGCGAGACAAGACCACCGATCTGGTTCTTTTTCCCGTTTCCGCTGTTGGCGTGTCGTGTGCGCGTGTCGTACAGTGGGCGAGACGAACCGCTGCCGTTTTCGCCGAACGCTTTCCCTATATGAGTTTGCCGAGCCAAAGTGTCGCGCTGCTCCAGGCGGCCCGCGACCTCGTGAAGACCTTGCCCGCCGACGCAGTGCTGCTGCTCACCGAAACGTCCATCGACTGGGCGGAGGTGCAGCGCATGTTGTCGGGGTGCAAGCTGTTCGTTGCCGCCGAGAACCCGGCGCTCACTCGGTCGTTGCGCGAGAACCCGGACTGGACCGTGATCGAACTCGACCCCGAACCGCTCCCCACCCAGGAGCGCATGAACGCGGCGCTGCTCAAGGCGGTTACAGAGGATTTGCTCCAGCCGGGCTCACACATCGTCGCCATTTATAACGGCATCGCCACCCTCGAAGACGCGCCCGAACCGGTGGACAGCCTCAGCGTGATCCACCTCGGCGAGCACCTCGAACGGATGACCTCACAGGACCTCCGCATCCTCGGCGACGCGGCCCCAATGGACGTGCTCCGGGCGGTGGTCGATCTCGCCACGGAAATCGGCCGGGAGGGGCGCGAGGGGCAACCCATCGGTACGATCCTGGTGGTGGGGGACACGCGGAAGGTGCTGAGCCTGTCGCACTTCCAGAACTTCAACCCGTTCCGCGGGTACTCGCGGGCCGAGCGCGACGTGCGCAAAAAAGAGGTGCGCGAGCAGATCAAAGAGATCGCGAAGCTGGACGGGGCCATTCTCATCGGGCGGGACGGGATCGCCGAGGCGGCGTGCCTGCACCTCGGCGCGCACGGGGCCAACATGCGGAAAGGGTTCGGCAGCCGGCACACGGCCGCCGCCGGGATCAGCAAACAGACCAGCTCGGTCGCGTTCGCGGTGAGCCAGTCGAGCGGGAGCGTGCGCGTCTTTCAGAAGGGCGAAGAGGTGCTGCACATCGAGCCGCTGGCCCGGCCTCACGTGTGGCAACCGTTCCGGCTCGAAACGCAAGAGCACGGGGACGAAGGCGAGGAAAACGAAGAGAACGGGGACGAAATGTTGTAACCGGCGGTGGCCTCACGCTTCGGGATTCGGGGCCTTCCGTTATCATTGCTGAAATAGAGGGTAGATGTTGATCTCGGGTCTAACTCGCCCGGATAGAATCTGTCAAGAGTGTACGATACACGGTCCGGTTGAAGGTGCCCGTTCTGTCCTCGGTTTTGTGGCACAGACATTCCGGTCTGTGCGCCCGTGTAGTTGCCGCACGGGCCGGAGCGTCTGTGCTACAAGAAACAGACACAAGCCGTTGAACCCGGTATCGGTGGGTGGTACGGAATCCGTTTCCGCCACGCCCTGGCGGGCTCATGGGTGTTCGAGCGCACGAGCGCAGAGCCCGAGCGAACGCACCTGGCTTTCTCATTGGTTGGCTTCCCTCTCTTTTTCAATAATAACAGCGTTACGAGCGCGCGTCCGGCGCTCTCGGCCTCGTTGCAATGCGCCACCAGTTGCGAGCGCGTGAACGACGTGCGGCCGGGGCCGCGTTCCCGGGGAAGCCTCAAAACGCGGGCGGGTGGTTCCGAGACACCTTCTCTGCGGCGCTCCGCCACTGGTGCCTGTGATTGCGTCCCCCGAGCCGTTGGTCTTTTCGCCGGTGCCCGGCATCCCAGACACTTCTGAATCGACCGGCGTCAAGTGTCCGGGATGCCAGGCACCGGCGCGTGTGAACGACTCGGGTCCACGGTTGAAGTCGGAACCGACCGCTCTGGAGTTTCGTTCTGCTCGCGCCAATTCTGCCCGATGCCACCGATGACGTGTGCCGCACGGCGCTCGCGGCGCTCGGCCGCGAAGGCGCGCTCTCCGGTTTCGACACGGGCCGCTACGTCATGCGGTTCGCCGTTTGGGGGAGCGGCCCGCCGCTCGTGATCGTCCACGGGTTGTCCGATGCGGTGCGCGGGTTCGCGATGGTGATGCACCGGCTCGCCGCGCATTTTACCTGTATTGGGTACGAACTCCCGAACGGTCTCGATGACGGCGCGAAGCTCGGTGCCTATCACCACCGCGACTACACCTCGGACCTGTTCGCGCTCCTCGATCATCTGAAACTGGAACGGGTCGCGTTACTCGGGTCGTCGTTCGGCACCACGGTCGCCCTTCGCGCAATGGCGGAACGCCCCGAGCGGTTCACGAAATGCGTGCTCAAGGGCGGTTTCGCGTACCGCCCCCTGAAATGGTACGAGCGCCTCGGCGCGCGCCAGGGGCGCTACTGGAGCGGGCGGCTGT
>DASWYH010000603.1:0-2020 GCA_036405095.1 Gemmata sp.
ATCTCCGCGTACTCGGGGTTCAGTTCGACCAGCACCGCGTCACGGCCCAGCCGGTCGGCCACCATGCCGGTCGTGCCGCTGCCGCCGAACGGGTCCAGCACCGCGTCGCCCGGCCGCGACCCGGCCTTGACACAGCGTTCGGCCAGTTCCGGCGGGAAGGTGGCGAAGTGCGCGCCCCTGAACGGGCGGGGCGTGATCGTCCAGACGGAGCGCAATCTGCGCTCCGTGGCGCTGACGAAGACCGCGCCGTCGGAGTGCTTTACGCCCTCGACGTATTTGTTGCCGCCGACCCGGTCGGCCCGCACCCGGTCGGCCCCGATGGCGGCCTCCCGCACCGCGTCGGCGTCGTAGAAGTACCGCGCGCTCTTGGTCAGCAGGAACACGTACTCGTGGCTGCGCGTCGGGCGATCCGTCACGCTTTCCGGCATCGGGTTCGGCTTGCTCCAGATGCAGTCCGAGCGAAGCCACCAGCCGTCCGCCTGCAACGCGAAGGCGACCCGCCACGGGATGCCAATGAGGTCTTTGTGCTTAAAACCGATGGCGCTGGCGTTCCGCGTCGGGTTGTACCCATCGAACCGGCCCCGGTTCACGCGATCGCCGCTTTCGGTCTTGCCGCCGCGGCCGCCGGCCAGCGTCTCTGCCGGTTGGTGCGTCCCGCCGCGCTGGGCGGCATACGAATCGCCGAGGTTGAGCCAAAGCACGCCGTCGTCGGCCAGCACCCGGCGCACCGCGCGGAACACGGCCACCATCTGCGCGACGTACTCCTCGACGGTGCGCTCCAGCCCGATCTGCCCATCGACGTTGTAGTCCCGCAACCCGAAGTAGGGCGGCGACGTGACGCAACACTGAACCGATCGCTCGGGCAGCGTGGGCAGCACGTCCCGGCAGTCGCCCGTCAGGATCGTCACGCTCATGACCACACCCGCGTGGCGAGGATCGCCGCGAACCCGACGCTCACGCCCGCTATCGCCGCCTCCGTCAGCATCGGCTGGCGCTTCACCGCGCGCCCAACGGCCGCGAGCGTCCAGAAGGCCGCCAGCCCCGTCCACACCGCGAACAGCACCGCCATCACGCCCGACCCTTTCGGAGGCGCGCCGGCGCGTCCTCCATCGACCCCACCAGCCAGCCCCGCTTACAAACGGGGCACAGGTACACGCTGTACGGCTCGGAGTAGTGGATCTTCATCGACTTCGCGTCGGACTCCGCCCACCGCTTCTGGTTGAGCGGGTAGTGCCGCTTGGAAAGGTGATGATTCATCGCCTGCGGGTGGCGGTACTGCCGGACCATGCCCATCAGCCCTCCTTAAAGGCCCGCTGCGCCGCCTTGCTCAGGGTCCAGTCGGCCTCGTCAGGGCCATCCTTCTTGACGTTGAAGCAACACACGGCCGCGATCCCCTGCCGCTCGGCCCACTTGATCCCGTCCCGCCACCACTTCGCCTGGCCCCGGCCGCGCGGCGTGCCGGTCTCGGCGAGCATCACCGGCTTGCCGTAGCGGGCGATCCGCTCCCGCCACAGTTCCTCCAGCGTCGGCGCGAACACCCGCTCCATCGACTCGCCGTGCCGGGCGTAGCCGTCCAGCCCGATCCAGTCCACGAGGTCCGGGTCCGGCCAGAAGTCCTTGATCGGCGCGGAGCCGGGGTAGGAGACGTTCGGGCACCAGACCAACTCAACGTCCTCGGGCATCATCAAGGACCACGATTCCCACATGGCGCGAAACCGCCCCGGATCGCTCGCCCACGGGTACCAAGAGCCGTTCATCTCGTGGCAGAAGCGGACCAGGACTCGACCCCGACGGAACAGGGCGGACACCCAGCGCGCCTTGTCGCCTATCTCCGGAATCCCGTCCCACGGCTCCACCGTCACCATTGGGACCATCCCCGCCTCTGAAATCCGCCGGATCTCAGAGGCGGCAAACGCCGGGTCGTTGGCGTTCACGAAGACGTGCTCGATCTGCACGTCCATCCCGCCCGGCCGGTAGGCTCCCCGCTTCATGCCGCCCGCCCCCGCGCCACCGCCGCCGC
>DASWYH010000604.1:0-3422 GCA_036405095.1 Gemmata sp.
CCTCCCTGAAGGGAGGGGGAGTTCGGCGCCTGCGCTCAGCCCATCGGGTTCGGGTCGCGGTTCTGCAAACTCTTCTCTCCCCCTCCCGTCAGGGAGGGGGCTGGGGGGTAGGTCTTCTTCTCCCCCCCCCTTCTTAGGGGAGGGGGCCAGGGAGAGGGGTTCTTTCGCGACCGTTCCCTGGGTCGGCGACCGACTCCACCCGCTCGCGGCGGCGTTCCGCGCGGGTGTGCTCCCCACCGTGCGCGCGATGCTGGCCGCGAACCAGCTCCGGATGACCGACCTCTTCACCCGGGTTCCCACCCGCGCGCTGACAGCAGAAGAGCTGAGCGACAGCGACCCCGAACTGAGGTCGTTACGGAACCTGAACACCCCCGAGGAATACGCGGTCGCGCTCCGCGAGTTTGGCGCCGCGAGCGGTCCGCGCCCCGCGTCATAGAATGCCGTCTGCCCCCTGATCCCCGACCTCCAGACCCTGGCCCCCGATATGCACCCGCACAAGCCGCACTACGACCGCCACGCCGGGACCGACGCGAACAAAGAGTTCCTGCACAAGATCAGCCGCCAGCGCATCGACCCCGCCGCGGTTACGGGCGGCGCCTCGGTCGCGGACCTGATCGACGGCGCGTTTCTCTCTTACAACGGCGGGCGCTTGCGCGAGGGCTGCCAGCTCTTCGTGCGGAAGATGCTGGCGGACAACGGCACCATCGGGCTCGCCCTGTCGGGCGCGCTGACCCCCGCCGGGCTGGGCATGTCGTGCCTGGTCCCGCTCGTGGAAGCCGGGTTCGTTGACTGGATCGTATCGACCGGCGCGAACCTGTACCACGACACCCACTACGCGCTCGGGATGGACCTGTTCCAGGCCGGTCCGAGCCTCCCGGACCTGGAGCTGCGCGAGAACCAGGTCATCCGCATCTACGACATCGTTTTCGACTACGAGAACCTGCTCGGCACGGACAAGTTCTTCCGCACCCTGTGCCGGGGCGATGCGTTCCAACAGACGATGGGCAGCGCGGAGTTCCACAACCTCGTCGGGAAGTACCTCGCCGAGCGCGAGGACCAGACCGGGGTGAAGGGCAAGAACCTCCTCGCGTCCGCGTACCGCCACGGGGTGCCGATCTTCACCAGCTCGCCGGGCGACAGCAGCATCGGCATGAACCTCGCGGCGCTGATGCTGGAGGGCTCGAAGCTCCGCATCGACCCGCTCCGCGACGTGAACCAGTCGGCCGCGGTGGTGTGGGACGCCAAGGCGTCCGGCGGCACCAGTTCGGTCCTCATCCTCGGCGGGGGGAGCCCGAAGAACTTCATGCTCCAGACCGAACCGCAGATCCAGGAGGTGCTGGGCCTGCTCGAAGCCGGGCACGATTACTTCCTCCAGTTCACCGACGCGCGGCCCGACACCGGCGGCCTCTCGGGTGCGACCCCGAGCGAAGCGATGACCTGGGGCAAGGTGGACCCCGACAAGCTCCCGGACTCGGTGACCTGCTACGTGGACTCCACCATCGCGCTGCCGCTGCTGACCGCGTACGCGCTGACGCGCACGGAGAAGCGCGTGCCGAAGCGCCTGTTCGACAAGTTCCCCGAGTTGACCCGGCGGCTCGAAGCCGGGTACGCTGCGACGGTGGCCAAGCGCGCGGAGTGATCGCCTATGATCGGCTGGAAAGACGCCATCGAAATCGGCAAGTTGGCTTGGGAGAACCGCGCCGGGGTGAAACCGGTGCTGGCGTCGTTCCGGCGGTGGTTGCGCCGGTCCAAAATTCTCGTAATCGGCCCCGGCGGAACGGGAAAATCCACTCTCGCGCGGATGCTATCGGGCGAGTTCGACTGGTTACTCGACTCGCCTTGGCGGTACGATGAGAACGTCGGCGTCACCCGCTCCGCGTTGAAAGCGGACCCGGCCGCCGAGGTCGTGGTGCTGCCGGGGCAGCAGCACCGGCGGCGCACGAGTTGGGCGGGCGTCGGACAGGACATCGCGAGCGGCGCGTTTCACGGGGTGATTCTCGTCTCGGCGTTCGGCCACCACTCACTAAGTGACAATAGCTACAAACTGCACCGGCTGTACGAACCGGAACGCGACAAGGACACCTTCTGGCGAAAGTACCTCGACGCGAACCGGGCCGACGAGATCGCGTGTTTGAAACAACTCGCCCCGTTCCTGAAAGAGTGCTCGCGGAAGTTGTGGCTCGCGTCGGTGGTCACAAAACAGGACCTCTGGCGGTCGTCCGACGGTGCGGTCGAAAAGTGGTATCAAGAGGGTGAGTACGAACAACTTGTGGCAGAAATCGCGGCCCACAAGGGCAACACGTTCTGCCACGAGTTCCAGCCGGTCTCGCTCGTCATCGGCAATTTCGTCACCGCAAAGAACGAGGTTTTCGCGAAGAATCTGGAAGGATACGGCCACCGGGCACAGGTCGAATCCGTGCGGCGACTCTTCGAGGTCCTTGAAGCGTTGCGCGAATGGGGGAGCCGGAAATGAACGAAACCGCCGAGCTGAAAGTAACGGAAGTTGTGATGCGCCTCTTACCGCTCCTGAAGGAGTATGCCGAGAAAATGGCTGATCTTGCCGAACGGGCACCGCGTATCCTGGCTCAGTTGATGAACTTGAACACTCTCCAGGAACCGATGGCTCTCGAAATCGGCCGAATCGTTTGCTTACACGATACGCTAGCGAAACCGGTCACGGATGTGGCTCGCGAAGCATCAGGGTTGATCGAACACGCGGCGATGGAACACTACCTTCGAGCTGAGCTCAAACTTCGCCTCGATGAACTCGAAGAGCACATTCGCTTTTCGGAAGTCAGCGTCGGAGAGCTAACCAAAAAGCTCACGGCGAGAAAGGGGCAAGCGGAAATAGTGCGGCAAATGATAGAGCAAAGTGGTAGGTACAAGGCGCCCTTCTGACTCGCGGTTTGCTCCTCGCGAAAGGACCCGTATGTATCGGCCTCACCGCTTCGTCGTTGGTCTCGCGTTCGTCCTCGCCGTCGCCTTGGGCGGGGCCGCGCAGCCCCAAAAGGCGGCCCCGCCCGCCGGGCCGACGTTCATCGACGACGACGAGGTGTACGACAACCTCTACGACAAGCTCGAAGAACTCGCGAAGGCCCAGAAGCCGCTCGCGCACCCGAAGCTCATCGCGAAGATGAAGTCCGGTAGCGCCAAAGTGGCGACCGTGAAGCCCGGTGACAAGGCACTCACACCCGAAGAGGTTTACAAACGGGCCGAGCGGAGTGTGTTCATCGTCGGCAGCGTGTACCCCGACAAGGGCGGGAACTGGGAAACCGGCACCTACGCGACCGCGTGGGTCGCGGCGCCCGACGGGGTGCTCGTCACCAACTGGCACGTGTTCGAGGACCTGAAGCCGGGCGAGGTCTTCGGCGCCGCCGACCGCGACGGCAACGTGTACCCGGTGACCGACTTCCTCGGCGGGG
>DASWYH010000605.1:0-4712 GCA_036405095.1 Gemmata sp.
CCAGACCATCGCCGGCCCGGTCAACCTGTCCACCCCGGACGGCACCAAGGTGATCGGTCAGAACGACGTTATGGGGCTGGTCAGCCCGTTCGCGATCCAGCAGACCATCCTCGTCTCGTTCAGCGGCAACATTCCGGCGAACGCGACGTTCGGCGCCACCGGCGGCGCGAGCGTGACCTCGGCCGCGGTCCCGGCCCCGGGCGGCCTGGCCCTGGGGCTCATCGCCCTGCCGCTGCTCGGCCTGCGCCGCACGCTCCGCAAGCGTGCCACGGTTTGAGCGCCCGGGCGGGTTCCAGCCCGAGATAAAATGTGCTACTTTGAACGGGGGTAACGGTTGTTACCCCCGTTCGCGTTTTTTCAGGGCGGGCGGGAACTCAGGCGGGTGCCACCCGTTTCGGACCCAGCTCGCCCGATGCCGAGGGCCAATCGTGCGCCGAACCTTGTACTGGAAACGGCTCCTGATCGTCGCGACCTCGCTGCTCGTGCTCGCGGGCGCGGTGTTCGCTGTTCACCGGGTGCAGATCAAGAGCCAGGTTACCGTCTACAAGGAAGCGGCGGAGCGGGCCGAGGCCGAGATCAACGGCGACGCCGCCAGGCGCGGCGAGGTGCTCGACCTGTACGCCAAGTACCTCAAGTTCCGGCCCACCGACGAGGCCGCGTACCAGAAGTACGCGGCCCTCCTGTTCGAACAGGCGAAAGCCGAAAGCGCCCCCGGGGGCGCCGAACGTGCGACGGCCGGGATCGAGGGGTTCTTGCGGGCGTTCCCCGCCCACCCCGCCGAGCGGCACCAGCTCGCCGAACTCTACACGAAGAGCGGGCGCTACATGAACGCCCGGCAGCACGTGGAGATGCTCCTTGCGTCTCCTGTCGGCGATCCCAAGTCCGATCCGGAGCTGCTCGAACTCGCCGCCAAGTGCGACCAGGGCATGGGTGACCTGGCCAAGGCGGTCGAGCACCTGAACGCGGCCATCAAGACCGGAAAAGCCCCCGTGCGAGTGTACAAGCGGGCGCTGGAGCTGAACTTCGTCAACAAAGCGGACGCGCAACGGAACACGAACATTTCCGCGCTGCTCGAAGGGCTGCTCCGGGAGCCGCGGTTCGTCAACGACCTGACCGCGCGGGTCGCCGCGGGCCGGTTCCAGTTGTTCCTGAAGGAGGTGCAGAACGCGGACGACAACATCTCCTACGCGCGGAACAACATCCCGGGCGGGGCCGACGACCCCGACACGCTCCTGGCGAGCGCGGAAATCGAGCTGGCCAAGGCGCGCAACGCGGAGAAGCCGAACGAGCCGGTCACGAAGGCGCGCGAGTACCTCCAGAGGGCCCGCAACCGCGACCCAAAGAACATTGCCGTCGGCGCGCTCCTGTGTGAGGTGATGACCCGCCAGGGGGACGGGGACAAGGGGCTGGAGGTGCTGCGCGCCACGGCCAAGCTGCTTGATGCGAAGGACCCCGATTACGTGATGGTCACGGACCGGCTCATTGACCTGGGCGAGCAGACCGACTCGGCCGCGATGGTGGACGCGATCGCGACCGACGAGAGCCGCAAGGTGGTGGTCCCGTACCTCCGTGGGCGCATCGCGGTACTCAAACAGGACTGGAACACCGCGCTCCGGCTCCTCGAAGAGGCGCGCCCGAACATCACCCGGGTGCCGATGTTCCACAAGAAGGCCCTGGTGGGGCTGGCCGCGTGTTATGCGATTCGCCAGAACCCGGACAAGCAACTGGAGTTCTGCCACAAGGCGCTGGAGGTGGACCCGGAGTACCCGCCGGCGCTCGTCGGCGAAGCCGAGGCGCTGGCCAAGATGCCCCGGATCGGTGAGGCCCTGAACCGCTACCGGCTCATCGTGAACCGCTACCAACTGTCCGAGTACCGGGCCGAACTGGTGCGGCTCGAGCTCTACGAGGCCCTGGGGCAGCCGGGCGGGGCGGACGGGCGCAACTGGGGCCGGTTCGAGGAGGCCGTCGGAAAGGGGCCGGTGGCGGAGCGGTCGGCCGAAGTGCAGGTGCTGTGTGCCGACGCGCTGGTGTCGCAGGGCAAGGGCGCCCGGGCCGCCCAGGAAATGCGCGAGTGGCTCGACAAGAACCCGAAGAGCCCCAAGGCCGGGACCGTGTTCGTGGCGCTCGCCCGCCTCAACACCGGCGGCACTGTCGAATCGGCGCTCGCGGTCCTCGACGAGGCCCGAGCCAAGGTGGGGGATTCGGCGGACCTGCGGTTGGCCCGCGCCGGGCTGCTGGTCGCCCGCGGGCGGGTGCCCGAACCGGCCGAGTTCGACGCGCTCGCGGCCGGCGCCGGCGCGTTCCCCAAACCCGATCAGTTCAAACTCTGGCTCGGGCTCGGACAGGCGGCCGGGCGGGTCGCGGACCTTCAAACCGACGGCACCCCCGCCAGGGCGCTCCGGGGGGCCGCGATCAGGTACCTGCGCGCCGCCGCGGACCTCCAACCCAAAGACCTCACGAGTCGCGCCGCGCTCCTCGATCACGGTATCGCTTCCGGGGACAAAGCCGTTGTGAAACAGGCGCTGGAGGAGATCGCCAAGGTGGAGGGCGGGGACGGGCCGGTCGGCACCCTCGGGCGGATCGCGATCGACCTGCCCGAGGTGCGCAAGATGACCGACGGTGCCCAGCGGGCCGCGGCCGTTCAGAAGCTCCGCGAACTCGGGCGCACGGTGCGCGAGTCCCGCCCGGGGTGGGGCCGGGTGTACGTCGCGCTGGCCGAGTTGGACATGATCGAAGGGCTGAACGAGGCGGCCCTCGATAACTACAAGAGGGCCATCGATAACGGCGAGCGCCAGGAGTTCGTGATCCGCCGGACCGTGGACCTGTTCCGGATCAAGAAGCAAGACGACTTGGCCGTGGGGCTGCTCAACCGCCTCCGCAGCGAGGTGCGGCTCCCGGACGACCTCGAGCGCTACCGCGCCATCCGCGACCTCCTGAGCGCCCCCGAGGTGCCCCGGAACTCGCGGCTCACCGTGGACGGTATCGCGCCCGCGGACAGCAAAGACTACCGCCTCCTCCTGCTCCGCGGTTCGCTGCTGGCGACGATCCGCGATCCCGAGAACCCGAAGCGCGGACCGGAAGACGCGCTGGAGGCGTTCACCAAGGCCCTGGACCTCAACGATAAGACGCCCGAGACGTGGGCCTCGCTGGTCGCGCAGCTCATCCGGATGGGCAAAACCGATGACGCCAAGCGGGCGGTGGGGCAGGGGGCGACGAAGCTCAAGAAGAGCCTCCCGGCGACCCCCGAGGCGCGGGCCGAACTGACCGTCGCCGTCGGCGGCCTGTACGAGATGGTCGGGGACCTCAAGACCGCACTCGGGTACTACGAGGGCGCGGTCGCGGAGGCACCCTTGGACCTGAACCCGACCCGGCAGCTGGTCCTGTTTTACCAGCGCAGCAATCAGGCGGAAAAGGCCGATCAGCTCCTTAACGCGGCCAAAGGCTCACCGGCCCCGGATATCGCCCGGTGGGCCCGCCGGCACCTGGCCCTCACCATGATTTCGCGGGCCAACGCTTACACCGTCCGGGCCGAAGCCCTGGCGCTGATCCAGCGGAACCTGGAGGTCTCGGCCAACGACCCCGAAGACGTAAAGGCGCAAGCGGTGATCTGGACCGTGGACCCCGTGACCCGCGAAGAGGGCATCCGCGTACTCAGCGCTTTTGGCGCCCGAGGCGACCTCACGCCGGACGAGTTCTACCTCCTGGGCCGGCTCGCGTTCGACGTGGGCCGGTTCCCGGCCGCCCTGGATTACTTCCAGAAGGGCGCCCGGATCCGCCCCGGGGTGACCGCCGAGCACATCGCCGCGCTGGTCCGGGTGAACGTCGCGCAGGAACAGTTCGGGGCCGCCGCAGCGGCCCTGGACCGGCTCAAAATTAACAACCCCGGGAGCTGGGAGGCCGTGCGCGAGGAGGCCCGGCTGTTGCACCGCAAGAGCACCAAGGTCGGCGACCCGGAGGCCCGAGAAGCGAAGGAGCTGCTCGGCGCGGCGCGGGCTCTGATCAAGACGTTCCCCGGGTGGGACAGCCCGGATGTGATCGTGAGCCGTACCGGCCCGCTGTTCGAGGAGATCGGGTTGCCGGACGAGGCCGAGGCGCTTTACAAGAAGTTCCTGGCGGCCAGTACGGACCCCGGTGCCCACCAGCCGCTCGCGATCCTCTACATCCGGCAGAAGGAGGCCCAGAAGGCCATCGATCTGGCGCTGGCCCGCGAGCCCAAGGCGCCGGTCCTCCTCACCGCCCGGCTCCTCACGGGCGCGGTCCGGGCCAAGCGCCCGGACCTCACCGTCGAAGCGAAGATCGAAGCGTGGCTCGATGCCGCGCTCACGAAATCGGCCACGGACCCCGAACTCGGAGCGGCGCTGATCGGTGCGAAGGCCGAACTGGCCGACGCCCGGGGCGATTACAAGACCGCCATCAAGGAGTACGAGCGGTCGGTCGCGGCGTTCGACAAGATCCGCGACCCGAGGGGCCGCAAGGATGTGGTGGTCAACAACCTGTGCATGCTCCTGGCCCTGACCCAACCGGACCGGGCCAGCGACGCGGTGAAGATGATGTCGGACCTGATCGCGATCCGCGGCCCGGTCCCGCCGTTCCTCGACACGCGCGCGGTGGCGTACCTCGTGAGCAGCCGACCCGAGCTGGCGATCAGCGATCTGAAGATGGCGCTGATCCAGTACGACCGGGCCACGTACCACTTCCACATGGCCTGGGCT
>DASWYH010000606.1:0-5239 GCA_036405095.1 Gemmata sp.
CGGTGCCCGCACTCGCGGCGGCCCTGGAGGACCGCGCGTTCGAGGTTCGCTTCGCCGCGGCGCGGGCTCTCATCCACATCACCACGCGGCCCCACACGGAGCGCCGCGCCACGATTGCGGTCTTCGTCGAAGGGTGCCGGAACAAGGACAACCAGGTGCGCACCGAAGCCGCGCAGTACCTCGGGGCGCTCGGCACGGCCGCACGAGCCGCGGTTCCCGTGTTGAACGAACTGCTGAAGGCCGAGGCGCCCGGCGTGAAAACGGCCGCGGCCTACGCGCTCGTCGAGATCGCCCCGGCGGGTGCGGCGGGCGCGGTCCCGGTGCTGGTGGAGGTGCTGGCCACGAGTCCCGACAGCGGCGCCGATTACGAGCGCGCCCACGCGGCGAAGGCGCTGGGCGCGCTCGGACCGGTCGCCAAGGCCGCGGGGCCGGAGCTGGTGAAGCAGTTCGGCGCGAAGAACCCCCACGTCCGGGTCGGGGCCGCGGCGGCCGCCATGCACATCGATGCGGCTCTGACACCGAAGGCCGTGGCGGCACTGGTCGAGCTGCTCAGAGATTCCAAATACAAGCGAAACGTGATCCGGTTGCACGCGCTGAACGCATTGGCTGGCGCGGGGGCGGGCGCGAAGCGCGCGATGCCGGCCCTCGTCCCGCTCCTGACCGACGATGGGCGCTACCACGAAGACGTGGCGCTGGCGGCGGTCGCGATTGATCCCCAAAGCGCGAAAAGCGCGTTCGAGTGGATTCGCAAGGAGCTGAGCGCCCCCAACCCGGACCCCGACTTGATCGAGCGCTTGCCCGCGCTCGGCGCCCGGGCCGCGGCGCTCACTCCGGACCTGACTTCGTTGCTGAAGTCGCGGCGCCCCGATGTCCGCCAGCAGGCGGTCAAAGCGCTCGGCGCGATCGGTCCCGGCGCGAGGGGCGCGCTGCCGGCCCTCAAGAAGCTCGCGGAAACCGACCCCGAACCGCAAAACCGCACGGACGCGGCGGCAGCCGTGAAGAACATCGAAGCGAAGTAACCGACACGAAACGGGGTGCCACCCTCATCCCGGGGGGCGACACCGCCGGCGGGTTCGTGTGTCGGGAGCACGGCCGCACCGCCCGGGCGCGCGGGCGCGCGGGTCCGCGAATCGCGCGGATCGGCCCGGGATTGGAAGTGGGGTGCGAGCGGCTCGGCGACCGTGCGTCACCGGCACCCGCCGGTTCCGCGCCGCCGGAGCACCCTCCGGGCGCGGACCGAGAACCGCTGCGGCCCGGGGGCCGTGGCCGGGAGCCGCACGCGCGTGCCATAAATTAGACGTGCGGCCGGTGCGAAACGCGCGCCCCCCGAACGGGCCGCGACCGCGCGCGGGCCGACCCGCCGGCGCACCGATCCCTTAACCCCGAGGCCCGCGAGTGACCGCCGACCGATTGCTCTGGCTCCTGATGCGCGTGGACGCCTGCATCGTCCTTTGCGCCGTTCCGTGCGCGTTCCTGCCGTTCGGGTGGATGGACTTCGTTCACCGCGAGTGGCTCGGGCTGGGGCCGCTGGCCGATGTGCCCCTCACGCGGTACATGGCGCGCTCGCTGTCGCTCGTGTACGCGATGCACGGAGCGATCGTGCTCACGATCACCATCCGGTGGCACCAGCTCCGCTCCCTGGTGCCGGTGCTGGCGGGCCTGCACATGGCCCTCGGGGCCGGGCTGCTGTTCGCCGACCTGGACGCGAACCTGCCGTGGTGGTGGACCGGGGTTGAGGGGCCGGGGCTGGTGGCGTTCGGGCTGGTGAAGCTGGTCCTCTACAATCGCGCAAGTCGGGCCGCAGCGAGCGTTCCTGAAGCGGGTGGCGGGCACGGGCCGGCCGCCTCCTGAGAATCCGCACACCCGAGTTACAAACGCTCGCCCCACATCGCGCGTTCAACTTTCGGGGAAGAGTCGCACCGAAAGGACCGCCATGACCGTTCCGAACTGGGCCCTCCGCGCCCTCGCCGCGCTCGCGGCGCTGGCCCCCGCTTCGCGGGCCGAGGCGCAACCGGGCGGGCCAAGGAAGCCCCCGGCGATCATCGTCTTCCCGCAGGTCACCGGCGCCCCGCCGGCGCTGCCCGCGTCGCTGTTCAACCGCCCGGCGTTCGACCCGGGACCGTTCTACAACCCGGCGCTCAACAACCCGTACCTGAACCAGGTCAACGTGGCGGTTTACAACCCGTTCGCGCCGAACCCGTTCAACAACCCGTTCGCGGTCAACCCGTTCGCGCCGAACCCGTTCGCGGTCAACCCGTTCGTGCCGAACCCGTTCAACAATCCGTTCAATAACCCGTTCGTGGGGCCGGTCGGGCCGGTCGTGACCGCGACGCCGCCGGTCGCGTTCCGCCAGCCGGGCCAGCTCTATTACCGCGGGCCGAACCTCCAGGTGAACCCGGCCTCGGGGCTGGTGTACAAGCCCCTGAGCGGCGTCGCCCGCACCCCGGACGGGAGCACCTTCTACTACGTGCCCGGGACCGGGTTGCAAACGGCGTCCGGCACTTACGCCTCGGGAACGGGGCTCTACTTCGACCCGAACCACAACACCTTCTTGAACCCGGCGAGCGGGGTCATCAGCCGCCCCGGGGTGACGAACGTGTTCATCCCCTGGTGCCCGTAACACGGGCGAAAGCACCGAACACAAGTGCGGCACCCGCCGGTGGACGAGTTCCGCCGGCGGGCGCCGCACTTGTGTGTGTGCGGTTTGCTCGGGAGGGGACACCGGTTAGTATTCTTGTGTTGGGCGTGTGAGCTTTGGAGCGGGTGCGGGCACGCGCCGGTCCCGTGGTCGCGGTTGCTTTGGCAGCGCGCTCGTTGCCGTGTGAGGGCCGGACATGAAGATCAGGCTCGCGTACATCCAGGCGCAGAACGGGATACCGGCGGCGGAGTCGTTCTACCGCGCGTGGGACGGGTTCCGCAAGCGCGGGGTCCGGTGCGAACTCTTTGAACCGCTCCAGCTCCAGAGCGGCGCGCTCCCGCTCGCGCCCGACACGCTCGTTGCGGGTGGGGTGCCCGTGGTGGAATCGGCGCTCGACCGGCTCGGCATCCGGGTTCCCGTGGCGGACAACCTCCCGGCGTGTTTGGCGAAGTACCGCGGGCGGAAAGTGTGGTCTTCCACCTGGGGAACCCTGCGCGGGGAGTACCGCCGGCGCGGACCGGCGGAACCGCTCTGGGTGAAGCCGCTGCGCCGGAACAAGGGGTTCTCGTCGGTCGCGGTTTACGACGCGGACGACATGCCCGACGCGGACCGCATCCCCGACGGGCACGAGGTGCTCGTGTCGGAGTACGTGACGTTCGTTTCGGAGTGGCGGTGCTTCGTCCGCGACGGGCAGGTGCTCGACCTGTGCCGCTACCAGGGCGACGTGTTCCGCTTCCCCGACCCGGCGGTCATTTCGGCCGCGCTCGCGGACTTCCGGCCCACCGCCCCGGCGGGGTACGGTATCGACTTCGGCGTCCTGACGACCGGGCGCACGGTGCTGGTGGAAGTGAACGAGGGCTACTCGCTGAATCCCTACGGGCTCGAAGCGATGGAGTATTCCGAGCTGCTCGAAGCCCGCTGGGCGCAACTCGCGGGGCTCTAGCCGCGTGCTTGAGGAGTTGACACGCGCGGCGGACCGGTTATCATCCCCACATCACTCAACCGAGCCTTCCGGCTCATTTCAACCGGCACCGCGTCAGCCGTTAAGACGCACGATGATGGGTCTTCGGATGCGGGTTCACGACGGTGAACCCATCGGACGGGCATTTCGGCGGTTTCAGAAGCTCCTCGAAAGTCGCCGCGTGTGGGCCGCTATCCGCGCCCAATCCGGTGCCCACTTTGTGCCCGGCGGGCAACGGGACCGGAAAAAGCGGTTCAAAAAGCGCCTCAAGGCGCGGCTCGCGACGCTCGAAGCCCAGGAAGCGGGCGAGCAGCCGGTGGCGTCGCTCAAAGAAGCCAAGGCCCGGCTCCGAAAGCGCACGGGCAAGCCGTAAACCGAAACGTGAAGCCCCGTGCCGCGCGGTGCCGGGGCTTCACGGCGGGGCCAACGAACCGAGTAACCGAGACACGGCCGGAGAAGGGCGCGAATGTTCAATTTGCTCCGTGATTTCCTGCTCGAAGACGACGCCGAAGCCGAGTCCCGGGCTCTGACCAAAATGCGGAGCGAGCACCCGGAACTGCCCGATTGGTCGGGTGCGGTCCAGCCGGTGCTTGACCGGTTGCTCAGGGAGAACGGCATCTCCCGCGCGCTCGTGTGTCGGGTGCTGTCCGGGATGCCGTTCAACGCGCTGGCGCTCCCGCACAAGACGGTCGTCATCGCGGAGCAACTCGTCGACTTCTGCCGCGGGCAAACGCCCCAGATGGCGTTCGTGGTCGCGCACGAGGTGTCACACATCTACCGCCGGCACGCCCGCGGGCGCTCGCGGGCCGGCGCGGTAACGGGATTGCTCGCGACCAATCCGCTTTTTGCGCTCGGGGTTCGGACCCTACTCGACCTCGGGTGCAGCCGCGAGAACGAGTTCGAGGCCGACCGCGACGCCCTCACGTTCTGCCACCGCGCGGGGTACGCGGTCGAGGGCGGGGTGGAGTTCCTGGAGCGGTTGAGCCGCGGGGAGGTGCCGCCCGGCGAACTCCGCCAGCTCCTGAACACCCACCCGCCGCTCACCGAGCGCCTTGCGGAGCTGCGCACCTGTGCCGCGGGGCTGCGTTCGGGACCGGCTTGACCCGACTGCGGCGGGCTCACTCGTGCTGATCCTTGACGAGCCACGGGTCGTTCGTCTTCTTGCGCCAGTCGGCGAGCTTCGCGCGGAGGTCGTTCAGCACCTCTGCGCGGCCCGCATCCGTGGCGAGGTTCTTCAGCTCGTTCGGGTCGGTCGTGAGGTCGTAAAGTTCCTCCTTCGGGCGCTTCAGGAACGCCGACACCGTGCGCTGGCCCATCATTTTGTCCTTGCGCTTCAGCACCCCTTGCCACATGTCGGAGCCCCACAGGTCGCTCGCCGACGGGAACTCCAGCGGGTGCGCCAGGTTCAGGATGTACTTGTGCGTGCGCGTGCGGACGGCCCGCATCGGGTAGTACATCGTGACCTCGTGGTACTGATGCGACGCGAACACCGCATCCCAGCCGTCGGCGTTCTCGGTTTCGAGAACCGGGAGCAGCGAGCGCCCCGCGAGCGGAGCCTCCTTCTTCCCGACGGGCGCCGGCTTCACCCCGCACCAGTCCAGAACGGTCGGCGCGACGTCGGTCCAGCTCGCCATCGCCCC
>DASWYH010000607.1:0-1510 GCA_036405095.1 Gemmata sp.
CGACCCACGCGTGCCGGTTCCGGGCCATCGTGTTCTCGCCGTGGACCAGCCAGAGGCCCTCGGCGGAGAACAGGGCCGGCTGGTAAACGTACAGTGCTGCGCGGTAGAAGCACTCGCCCGGGAAGATGGCGCGCCGGGTAGTTCCCACCCGCCACTTCTTCCCGACCGCGACTTCGACGCCCGCCAGTAGGGCGAGATGGCGGCGGACGTGCGGCTCGACTCGCGCCGCGTGCTCCGGGTCAGTCGTGCTCCGGTTGACCGGCTCGACCCGCCTCGAGGGCACGCTGGCCCCCGCCGCGTTGAAGCCCTTCTGTGGAGACTTCTTCGGTCGCATGTGCCACTCCTCGTCGGATGGGGCGTGCTGATCTTGGTGCCCACGCCCGACAGACGTTCGTCACGGAACCCGACACTCGAGTTCCGTGACGGCCAAAGACTTCCTCCTGTGAGGACGGGTAGAGAAACGACCACCGACCGTGCCAGGGCGAATGAGCACGCCGCGCGGAACAGTACGCCCGCCGAACGAGCGGCCCGGCAGGCACGAAGTAGGTGGGCAGGCGGCGACAGCCGTGCCGGCGGAACGAATCAGACTACTGAGGTTTGCCGAGCGAGGTTCCCAGGAACCCGTATGCTCGGCTGGATGCGAGGAGCGCCGGAAGTATGTGACCACGCGCTGCGGCGCGGTTGGGAGAAATCGTACGTCGGGTGCGCGCCCATATCAAGGGGCGAAAGGCCGGTTCTTACCGCAGATCGGCCGCAACTCTCACTACGGCCTAACGCTCGAGATCATCGAGGCGGGGGCGAGGCGCCCGTGCCGGTAGGGGCGGTCAGGACCCGGCGACGAGCGGCCCTTCCTTGCCATCGCCCATGAACTCGCTCAGGATCGTGTCCTGGTCGAACGGCGTGACCCCCTCGGACAGCGAGAACACTGTGTCGGCACCGGCCCGTCCGGTGAGTGTGCCCCGGGCCTCGGCGTGCATGGCGAACAGGTCATAGAGCGTCGGCTTCACCAGCCCGCACACCGCCTTGCCCATCTTCGTCAGGTTGTCGCCGTTGCGGCGCACGTTGTTGATCGCGCCCCGGCTCTTCAGCGCGATATCCGCCCAGATCACCTGCCGCTCGGCCAGGTCGATGATCAGCGGGATGCACACGGTGGTGTCGCTGGCCACGTCGACCCGGTCCCGCACCGTGCGGGCGTCGAACACCTCCCCCGACTGCGGCGCCGACCGGGCCATCCACCCGGCGAAGCACTCGGGCAGGTCGCAGTACGGCTGCCGGGTGTACGAGTTCAGCACCATCTGGACGTACCGCACGCCCTTCTCCCGCAGCACCGCGACGTCCGCGTCGATGAACTCGGCCGCCCCGTCCGGGGCGCTAGTGCGGGTTCATTGCTGACGGTTTTCGAATCTAGGAGGGGTCGTATCCTACCGGCATGAACAAGGCACGAACCTTCGTCCGCGTCCTCAGCGACGAGGAGCGGCGGGCTCTGGAGAAGGGCCGGAAGTCGGCCGAC
>DASWYH010000608.1:0-1559 GCA_036405095.1 Gemmata sp.
CCGGAACGTGTAGTCCGCACTTTCGACGCTCACGCCCTGCCAGATGTGCGGCGCCCACGGCAGCGCGGGCGCGAGGGCTTCGAGCCGCTCGGCGCGCTTGGTGAGGATCTGGTACTGGTGCCAGTGCGCGCGGGCCATCACGTCGAACACGCGGCGGATGTACGCCTCCGGAACGTCGGCGTGGAAGAGGTCCGACATCGAGTTGACGAAGATCTTGCGCGGCCTCTTCCACGCCAGCGGCGCGTCGAGCATGTGCTCGTGGAGCGCGAGTTCGAAGCCGTTGCGGTAGTTGTGCTGGCCCATGAGCTGGAGCCGGCGCGACATGGTGGCCGCGTAGCAGTTCTTGCACCCGGGGGAGATCTTGGTGCAGCCGGTGAGCGGGTTCCAGTGGCGTTGGTCCACTCGATCGAGGTGGTTGCCATCGGGCCTCCGTAATGTGTTGGGGTCGTCACTTTAACGCAACGAACGCACGAACGGAACTCACCGGGGCAGCTCGATCGTGAACACGGTGTGCTCGTCCGCGCGCGCCCAGCGGATCGAGCCGCCGTGCGCGTCGGCGGCCTGCTTGGCGACCGCCAGCCCGAGCCCGATCCCCTGGTCCTTGCCGGTCACGAACGGGTCGAACAGCGTCTCCGCGATCGGCGCCGGCGGCCCCGGGCCGGTGTCGCTCACGTCCACGTGTGCCCCCGCGGGCGAAGCGCGTAAGCGGACCCGCACGGTGCCGCCGGGACCGGCCGCCTCGACCGCGTTCCCGATCACGTTCCCGAACAGGTGCGAAAGGTGCGTCGGGTCGCCCGTAATCACCACGCCCTCGCCCGGCGGCTCCCAAACCACGGTCGTGCCCGCGTGCTGGCACTGCGGCTTCAGCAGGCTCACCGCCTGCCCGATGAGTTCCGCCAGATCACAGGGCTTGCGCGCGCTCGTGGGCGGCTTGCCCAGTGCCAGGAACTGGCGCAAATTGGACTCGATCCGGGCCAACTGCCGGAGCGCGACCCGGAGGGGCTCGGGGTCGGCGCCGGGGTTCTCGGCGAGGAACAGCTCCACCGCGAGCTTCGCGCCCGCGGCGGCGTTGCGCAACTGGTGCGCGAGCCCGCCCGAGAACTGCCCCAGAACCTGGAGGCGCTCGGTGCGCTGGAGCTCGTCCTGAAAGGCCGCGAGCCGGCGCGCCATGTCGTTCACCGCCGCGCCGAGGTCGCGGAGCTCGTCGTTCGCGCCGCTGAGGGGCGCGGGCCGAAAGTCCCCCGAGGCGATGCGCCGGGTGCGCGCGTCGAGGGCGCGCACCCGGCGCACGAGGCGCGACCCGAACGCGAACGCCAGCACCACCGCGACCACACCTGCGCTGCCCAGGATGACCAGCGGGCGCACGGCGTCCGCGACGGCCGAGCGGCGCAGCGACTCGGGGTAGAAAATGTACAGGTCGCCGCGCCGGCCCGGGGTCTGCTCGCGCAGCGCGACCCGCAAGCACCGGTACTCCTGGCCCGCGACCGCGACCGGCGGCCCGAGCTGCGGGTCGGCGGTGCCCGTTCCGGGAGCGGCGCGCGGCACCCCGGTGGGCGGGG
>DASWYH010000609.1:0-2209 GCA_036405095.1 Gemmata sp.
CCCGGAGCGAGCGGCGGGTCCGCTCGCGCTCCTCCAGCGCCCGCTCGTAGGAGCGCCTCGACCACTGGAGTAGAGCATAAAAACCAAAGCAAAAGATCGCAGCCCAGACGGCGCCGAAGGCAACCGCGAAGAACGCCGGCATTGCGAGGAGCAGGGGGACCGCTCCGGCCAAGACGAGCACCGCCAACAACACGACGCCCGTGGTCCGGGGGAAAATCAGCCAGCCGAAGTTAGCGAGCCGCTTGGAGTAGCGAATGTGGTCCAGGCACCGGGTGCAGTACGGCACCCGCCAGCCCTTCGTCTGCGTCCGGACCACCTTGACGCCGGACACTCGCGTGAAGGTGATCTCCACCGACGTGTCGGCCGGGCCGCAGCAACAGGCACAATAGTCGGGCCAGCGGATGATCCGCGCGGAGAGGGCAACTCGGTACATGGCGGGCGAGCCTCCGTCTGAGCGCGGACGCACGGGGCAGTGAATGTATTGATAGATGCCGCCCCGCCCAGCGCCGGTCGCCCCAACTTTCATCCGGGCAACCCGCCGCGCCAAGCTGAATCACATGCAGGCGCGCCTCGGCACCTACCAGTTCCCGGTCAACGGGTGCGACGTGACCAGCCGCACCCGGGTCGTGACGTCCGACACCGGGCGCCCGGTGCGGTACGTGACCCGGGTGTCCGTGAGCGGGTGGCTCGAAGCCGACGGCCAGGCCGCGCTCGCGACCGCGGAGGCCGCGCTCCGGGCCGCGTGCCTCACGAACTACGTGGACTTCAAGTTCCTGACGGACGCCGGGGCGGTTACCCCGTTGTCCCTCATCAACAGCCAGTCGATCAGCGGCGTGCGGGTCGTGGACGGGCCGAACTTCACGGGCCGCGACGGGGCCGAGTACGCGACCTACCGGAGCTTCGACTTCGAGGTCGAGGCCGAGTTCCTCGTCCGGGACGCCGCCAACGCGGTGCTCTCGTTCCAGGAGTCCGTCTCGATCCTGGGCGACGGCGGCCCGCGGACCGTGCTGCGGGTGCCGATCAACGCGGGCGCGCTGGTGCGGCAAGAGGTGTCGAAGCGCACCCCGGTCCGGGCGGTCCAGTCCGGCCGCGCGGTCGGGCACACGAGGTGCCCGCCGGCCCCGGCGCCGCTCTGGCCCCGGCCCATCTTCCAGGGCGACCAGCACTCGGTCCAGCGCCAGAGCCCCAAGCGCGTCGGGCTCGGGTTCGTCGAGTACGGGATCACCTGGAACTACCCGTTCGAGTCCGACGGCCCGCTGATCGGCGTCCCGGGCCTGCCCCCGTTGTGAGCGAGCTATGGCGACGAACAAGTGGCGCGGGGACTACCTCGCGCGGGCGCAGGTGGTGACGCTCGTGGTCGGCTCGGCCACGAGCGGGCACACGTTCGTCACCACCATCAACGGCAAGTCGGTCACGGTCACGGCCGGGACGGGCGAGACCACCTCTACCGTTGCGAGCGCGATCCAGGCCGCGCTCTCGGCCGCCGACGCCCCCGAGTTCAAAGAGGTGACGTGGTCGGTCGACACGGCGACCGTGACCGGAACCGCGGCCACCGCGGGCGTCCCGTTTACGGTCACGAAGTCCGGCACCGGCACCTACGCGCTCACCACGATCACGACCTCGACCGGCCCGAACCACGCCGACGAGCCGCACAACTGGTCGCTCGGGGCGCTGCCGGGCGCCGGTGACGATGTGGTGGTCGACGTGCCGGTGGACCTGCTGTACGGGTGGGAGAACCTCCCCGCGGCGGCCTTCAACTCACTGCGGATCACCGCCGCGTTCGAGGCCAACCTCGGGCTCCCGCGCCGGAACCCGGGCGGGTACGCCGAGTACCGCCAGCGGTTCTGGGCGCTCGACACCGCGGTCCCGCTGGAGATCGGCGCGGGCGACGGACAGGGGCCGAAGCGGTGCCACATCCAGATCGACACGGCGCTCTCCGCCGTGGTCCACAAAACGGGCCAGCGCCAGAGCCAGAACGAACCCGTCGTGAACTTCGTCGGCGCCAGCTCCGGCACCCTCTCGGTTGCGTCCGGCGACGTGGGCCTGGCGGGCGACGACGGCGCCCTGGCCTGTACGGTGACGACGGCCGCGGTGGACGGGGACGCGACCCTCACCGTGGGGAGCGGCGCGACCGCGACGACCGTGAACCAGACCGGCGGCGCGCTGCTCGGGTACGGGGCGGTCGGCACCCTCAACACCACCGGCGGCG
>DASWYH010000610.1:0-3377 GCA_036405095.1 Gemmata sp.
CGTCGAGGCTTCCTGCAGCGCTGCACCGTGACACCCGGTGACCGCGATCAGAACCGGACACGGGATTATGCCAACTGTCCGGATCTGGCGCGCGAGTGCGCACCCCGAGCGCCCGGGCATCAAGAGGTCCGTGAGGACCACATCCGGGCGCCCGGCAAGAACGAGTCGCAAGGCCGTGTCGCCATCGCACGCCCCGCTCACGGCGAAGCCGTGCAACGCAAGTAGGTCAATTGTCGATTCGACCGTGTCGGTGTCGTCGTCCACCACGAGGACTCGCAGCGGCCCGCCCCCGGTGGTCAGGGGTGCCATGTGAACTTCCCTGGGAACTCGGCACATTGGGCTCGCCCAATTGACGCAGCTAGACGGGTATTTGTGGAAAGGTGATCCGGCGCGGCGACCCGCCGGTGATTCTCAAATTATTCTATGCCCGTGTCATGTACAAGGTGCCATCCGGGAGGGGCGCTCTCGGTCCACCACCGAAATACGTCGCGCCCGGCTTCGAGCCGCGTCCGGTGCGGCCCCTCGGCCCCCTCGGCGAGCCGCCGATCTACTTCCGCGAGCAACCGCTGGGCCAGTTCCCGTGGGCACTCGAAGTACGCAGCGCCGGCTGCGTCCATGCCACGAAACTTGCCTTGGAGGAAGTCCTCGACGAATTCCGGACCGCCGCGGGTGAGAAGCTCTTCGGCCAGCGCGCGAGCGGTCTCCGCCTGGACGCACCACGCCTGTTCGGCCCAGGCGGTTTCGGCGTCGTACAGGTCGCGCACGAGTTCGATGGGGGCCGCACCGAGGTTGGGGAGCACGAGATCGAGAACCTGGCGCCGGAACGGTTCGTTCGTGTCGAGAAACGCGTCTGCGTGACCGCCGGTCCACGCGAACGCCGCCCGTGCGCGGTCGAGCGCGGGCGTGTAGAACGTAGCGAAGTCGTCCAGCGTATTCATGAGCGATTGCCGGTGTGGGATCACTTCTTCTTGCCGACGGGCGTCGCTTTCAGCTCCCAACCGCTCGGGCCGAACGTACCGTCGAAGGCCCCCTTCCCGAACGCCTTGTAGTTCGGCGCCCCCTGGAGGAACCCGGCGGTCGTTTGCTGGCCGAGAAACTGTAACTGCATATCGACATCGACGTGTAAGACGAGCATGTCGCCGGGGTCGGTCCCGATGAAGGCGGTCACGGGCTTGGTTTTGTCGCCGTTGGCGTAGGTGGGATCGACGGGCACCCAGCCGACGCCCGTAACGAACACCTCGGTGCGGACGTGCGGGTAATCGGAGTCGGCGTCCCTGGTGCCCGGAACACGGGGCTTCGCGAGCCGCCCGACCAGCAGACGGGCCGGGAACTTGTTGGCCCGCAACGCCGCGACGAACAGGGGGCTCATGCTGGCGCAGTCGCCGGTGTTGCGGGCGCATACCGCGGAGGCGTTTTGGTTCTGCTTCACGCCGGTCTGGTACTTGTAATCGGCGCGGATCACTTCCACCACGCGGGCCGCGAACGTGAGCGGCAGTTCGCCCTTCTTGGCCCGGAGCTTCTTCTTGTCGAGCCACTCCTGAAACGGCTTCGCCTCGAAGTCCACGACCGGGCTGGGCGCTGTGTAGAACTTGTGCTCGGCAGCCGTGAGCGGGGGCACTTTCGGGGCCTTCTCACCGGCCCCGAGCGGCACGAGCTTTCGTGTGCGGAGCGTGGCCTGGATCTCTTGCTTGATGGTCAGCCCGGTTCCGGGAACGGGGTTCGGAACGGTGACATCGAAGTACCGGACCGGTCGCGCGAGCGGGCTCTTCTCGGGGCCGACTTCGCTCTTCGGTTCGGCGGTCACTTTCACCTTCGCCTGCGACGGCAGTTCGGGCGGTTCCGCGATGTAAACCAGCCACCGCCCGGCGGCGAAGGTGGTCGTTTTGATCTCGTAGGTGATAGTAGCTTTGATGTTCTGGTGGTCGGTCGTGACGATCTTCTCTTTAACGGCCGGCTGCTGGCCCGTAACGGACCCGGCGATCAGCACCAAAGTGACAAGCGCACGAGCGAAGTGCTGCGACATCGCGGGCGACCTCCGAAGGGCAGGCGGGGCAGCGGGCGTAGACAAAGTTACCAGCCGCGGGAGATAATGCAAGCAACACGAGCAGGGCCGTCTAATTCCCGGTTGTGCGGAGGTGTAGGGGAGTGGTTCGCCGGGACTTACCCCTTCGCGGATGGGAGATGATGTCGTGAACACAACCGAAGCGGAATCGATGGCGATCGACCACCGCGCGCGCAACGAAGAGCAAGCCCGCGTCGTGATGGCATTGCTTCGCGAGTACAGCGGCAAACTGGCCGCACTGACCGGCGACTTGAAGAAACTGGTCGCTAGCGGTTGGGTAAACGATTACGACACGATCGCGTGGCTGCTGGACCAGTCCGAAATTCTCCGCAAGCCGCTCCTGGCAATTCTGAGCCGGGGATCGGGGCTTCGTGAGTCCGCTCAACTCGACTCGCTCATCCGAGACGAATTGTCCCTGCGCATGTGGGAGACGGAGGTGCATTTGCACCACGCCGCTCGGCTGACCCTCGCCCTCCGCGCCCGACTGACCAAGAGCAAGGTGATGGACGACGTTGCCAAGATGCGTGTCAGCGCCGGGCTTCCGGCGATTCAGGGCGGCCTCATCTCAACAGCGAAGGCCGGCCAATGATCCGCGCCCGCCACAAGGGCGGGCGCGGTCGCTGCGCGCATTACACGTTGTAAGCCTTGCTGGTGGTGGTGCCGCCGCGGCCGGTCCAGTTGGTGTGGAAGAACTCGCCCCGCGGCTTGTCCAGGCGCTCGTAGGTGTGCGCCCCGAAGAAGTCCCGCTGCGCTTGCAGCAGGTTGGCCGGGAGGCGCGCCGTGCGGTAACCGTCGTAGTAGGCCAGCGCGCTGGAGATCGCCGGGAGCGGGATGCCGCTCGCCGCCGCCGCCCCGACCGCGCGCCGCCACCCGCTCTGGGCCTTGCCCAGCTCGGCCGCGAAGTACGGGTCCACCATCAGGTTCACGAGGTTCGGGTTCTTGTCGAACGCTTCCTTGATCTTCCCGAGGAACGCGCTCCGGATGATGCACCCGCCGCGCCACATCAGCGCGATCCCACCGTTGTTCAGCGTCCACCCGTTCGCCTTCGCCTGGGCCGCCATCAGCGCGTACCCCTGGGCGTAGCTCACGATCTTCGCCGCGTACAGCGCCATTTCTACATCGGCGATGAACTGTTCCTTGTCGGTGATCGGCTGGATCGCCGGGCCGGCCAGGACCGGGGCCGCGGCGACCCGCTCCGCCTTCTGGGCCGAGAGGCAGCGGCTGAACACCGCCTCGGCGACCAGCGTCAGCGGCACGCCGTTGTCGGTGGCGCTGTCCACGGTCCACTTCCCGGTGCCCTTCTGGCCCGCGGTGT
>DASWYH010000611.1:0-3332 GCA_036405095.1 Gemmata sp.
AGCGCATCGTTCGAGAAACCCGTGACGAACCCCCGCCCGTACCTTTGTCCCACTCTGCGCCACCGGCCGACCCGCCGGCGCCGAAACCGTGGTGGTCTTCGTTCCTCGGACCGCTCGCGGCGGTTGTCGTCACGGCCGGCATTGCCGGCATGCTCCTCTACGGGGCCGACCCCCGGTTGACCGGAGTGTTAGCGCTGGCGGCGGTGGTGTTCGCGGTGGTCTACGTCGTTCAGATGCGTTTCGCGTGGCGGTCCGCGAACTGGCCCAAGTTACACATTCACTTTTGCGTGGGGAATGCGGTGGCGCTGGCAATGCTGCCCTCGCTGAAACTCATTCTCGATGTCACGAGCCTGGGCAAGTTTGAAATGGTGCTCGATCAGGCTCCGGTACTGACCATCGCGTTCTTGGTTGCAGCGGTGCTGTTCGCCGGATTCCAATTGTACCGCGAGCGGCACAACCTTCATGAGAAAGGGTAGCTTCGGACCAGGGTTTCGCGCCCGCTGGCTACAAGAGGGGGCCGTTCCGGGGTTCAAAGGCTCCGTTGAAGTGTCCGAGTTGATGGGCGACTGACGAGCGCGGGCGCGAAAGCGATGGAAAACGTTGTCCCTCGCCCGCGCTTCGAGTTCGTCAAGACACGGTATCGGAGCGAACTTTCCCACCTCGGGTGCTGTCCGGTTGGGGGGATGTTCGGCAACGGGCCGGGTGGTTCTATGCACGTGTTGAGCGGACACACGAACCGCGTGAACGATATCGCGTTTTCGCTCGACGGGCGGCAACTGGCGTCTTGCTCGACCGATGGCACGGTCCGTATCTGGGACTGCCTGACAGGCACCAGTGAGATACTCTGCCGGGTCGAACCGTCGCCGGTGACCGAAATCAGCGGGGTCCGATTCGTGAACGGCCCGGGGCTCGTGGTCCGGCCGCGGTGGCGCGGGCTCCAGGTGTGGGATGTGGGCACGCGGGCGCGGGTGGGGACGCTCGTTGACGAGGCCCAAGGGGTTCCCGATTTCGCGGTTCATCCGGCCGGGCGCCTGGTTGCCGCACACGCCACGCACTGGTCACCGGGAACCGTGAGCCGTTACGTGCGGGTGTGGAGTGCGCTGAACTGGGCGCTCATCGATCAGCACCAAATCCCGTTCAACTACGGCCCCTGTGGGCTCGCCTTCGACCCGTCCGGAACCCGCCTGGCGACCGCGGTCGGGGTCATCGACTCGCGGTCCGGCGCGCTCCTCTCGGGCACCGGGTTCCCCGGCGAAACGCTCCTTTGGTCCCCGGACGGGCGGCTCATTGCCGGGATCGGCGGTGGCGGCAAGGCGGTTGGAATGTACGAAGCCGCAACGGGGAAGTTCGTTCAGGCATTGGTAGGCGGTGTCAAGCCGATTCAGGGGTGCGCATTTTCGGCCGACGGGCGCCGGTTCGTGACCGTTAGCAATGCAGAAACGGTGCGGTCCTGGGACACGCGCACCTGGGAGGAGGCGCCGGTTCGGTCCTGGGGCATTGGCAAATTGAAGTGCGTGGCGTTCTCCCCGGACGGAACCCGGGCCGCGTGCGGCGGCCACCGGGGCGCGATCGTCGTGTGGGATCTGGACTGAGCGCCCGCGGCCCGTTCGCTACTCCGACAGGGGCAGCCACTCGGCCACATCGAACCGCGCGTGCGGGGCCGTTTGGGGGGTGGCCAGCGACTGGTAGTACGCCGGCTGGCAGGCGGCCAGCAGCTCGGCCACTTCCGCGGGCGACAGGTTGCCGTGCTCGCGGCAGAACATGAGGTCCGTGGCCGCCCCGTTCACCGGGATCGTCAGCGCGGACGGCACGGCCTTGCGCACCAGCCCGGCGAACGCCTTGCCGGACTCGCTGTCGGGCACCAGCACGAACGTCTGCGCGCCCGCCTCCGACCCGCACGGCGGGGTCGCCCGCGCGTAGTAGTCGCGGATCCGCGCGGGCAGGTCCGCGTTCCGCGCCCGCGACGCGGACACCTCCACCTCCGTCACGTCCGTGACCGGGAGCAGGTCGCTGAGGAACGCCGTCGTCTGCTCCACCATCGGCGCCACCAGCGTGCGGCTCATGTCGGCGTTCAGCAGGCACAGCGCGGTCAGCCCGCCGCGGGGCTCCAGGACCAGCTTCTGGAGCGCGATCTCGAGCCGCAGCACGTCCTCCGGCTTCGTCCCCTTCACGATCCGCCGGGCCGAGCGGTCGATGTGGGTCTCGCCCGCCGGGAGCACCACGTTCAGCGTGTTCGTCGGGTACAGGGTCTGTTGCAGGGCCTCCTCCGAGAGCGCCACCGGGGTGTCGGACGACGCCGGGAGGTTCGCGAGCGGGGACTCCATCGCGGCGATCAGCACGTCCATCCGGGTGCGGCAGTACGCGAGCTCGCCGAGCCGCTCCTCGACCTTCGTGCGGAGCGCCCGGTAGAACTTCGCGGTGGCGTCGGCGAGGTCCTCCTGGAGCCGCACCCGGGCGAACGCCCGCACCTGGTCCAGGAAGTGCTTCATGCTCCGGCCCGAGCGCCCGCCGAAGAAGCTGAAGGTGCCGCTCCCGGCCTGGCACACGTCGTGCGCGGCCTGCACGTCGGCCTTCGCCTGGCGCGACTTCACCTCCCACTGTTGGGTGCGGGCGTCGGCCCCGGCGGCCCACTCGCCGCACACCGCGGCGAGCCGCTTGAGGGCCACCCCGATGGCCCCGAGCCGGCGCCCGGGCAGCTCCTCGAGCGGGCGTACTACCGCCTCGAACTCGTTGCCCCACATCTCGGCCAGCCGCTTCACCGCCTCGTCCCACACCTTCGACATGCGGCTCCGGCGGACGGTGCTGTCCTGCTCCCCGGCGGGCCGCAGCCCGATCAGGTCGCGGGCCTGCTCCCACACGTTGCGGGACCACACGGCGGCATCGGGGCGCCGGCCCGGGCCGCTCAACTGGGCCTCCAGGCCGGTGAGCCACCTCTCGATCTGGTCCCCGGGGCCGCCCTCGGCCCCGCGCACCGCTTCGGCCTCGATCTGGGCGCGCACCGCGTCGGGCTTGAGCCGCGGGTCCCCGGTCGCGCGCCCGACGGTCTGCTGGAGCGGGGTGGTGTCGAGCGGGGTCTGGTCCGCCTTCCACTCCTTGAGGAGCGCGAGGCAGATCTTCTGCGCCGCGGCCCGCAACAGGAGCCCGCGGGGGAACCACACCCCGTAGGTGCCGAACGAGCGGAACGGGCTCCGGTCGAACCCGACCGGCTGGGCCCGCATCTGCTCCAGCGCGGGGCCGAGCGGGGTGGTGAGGTCGTGCGACACGTACCCGGCGAGGTGCGAGAGGCAGTCCCGGAACGCGCCCGCGGTGCGCTCCGGCATCGGCATCAGGTA
>DASWYH010000612.1:0-5493 GCA_036405095.1 Gemmata sp.
TACGCAAGCGAATGCCAAGGGTTGAGTGCCGAGCCTTCCTGAACAGAGCCGCCCGGGGTTCCTGCCCCGGGCGGCTCTGTTCAGGGCTGTCAATTCGGATGAGCGGCGGCGGAACGATGCTCATCGATGTGGGACTCAAGAAGGCCGTTGATGTGGGGCGGAAACGGACAACGCTCCCGTAACAAGGGAGCGTTGTCCGTTTCTGCATCGGTCGTACTAGCCGACGGGAGCGACCGGGGCTGGACTGGCTGGGACGGCCGCTGGCGCGGCCCCCTGTGGTTGGGCCACCGGGGCCGGTGCAGCCGCGACCGGAGCAACTACGGGCTGGTGAGCGGCAGCGGTTTGTTGGATCACGGCTTCGGCTTGAAGGGCGGAGGGAGGGGGCATCTCCGCTTGCCGCGCCACCCGCCCGAGCGGCCCGAGCACCAGACCCAGGAAGATGAATGTGATCCCACTCAGGAACAGCCCGGCGATCCAGAACCACTGGCTGCGGCTCAGCTCGGCTTCGCGTGTGAAGTACCACACGAGCGTCCAGACGCAGAGCAGGGAACCGCCGGTAACATATCCGATCGCGACCTTCGGACCGAAAGCCGGGTGCGAGAGCACGGGCATTTTGTAGGCTCCGTTGAGGATGGGGCGGGGCCGTGCAGACCCCGCGCCGGTGCGCAGTTCTGATAGCAACGGGCATGCCGTTTCCTCGCGCGCTCTGGCACAGGGGTTGCTTGATCACTTCCGCCCGGCACCGTCGCCGGGCTACCGGGTAACAACACCGAGGGACATAATGCGCGTCTGGTATATCGCAGCTGCGGCCGTGGTGGCGTTTGGCATGGGTTGCAACAAGAGCCCCGAGGGCGGAACCCCGAACACGAACGCGGTCTTCAAACTTTCACTCCCGACGTCAAAGGATGTGAAACAGGGGGCCACCGAGATCTTCGACGCCAGCGTCGAGCGCGGTTCCGATTTCAAAAAGGACGTGAAGCTGTCCGTGGAAGGAAAGCCCGAGAAGGTGACGGTGAAGCTGAGCAAGGATACGATCAAAGCGGGCGATGGCGACACCAAGTTCACCATCACCGTGTCGCCGGAAAAGGACGCCGCCCTCGGGGACCACGTCATCAAGATCGTTGGCACGCCGGATGGCGGTGGGACCGCGACCAGTCAGACGTTCACGGTGAAAGTGACCGAGGCCAAATAACGACCTCGTTCCCATCCGTTCACCCCGCCGGGCCGGTCCCGGCGGGCTCGCCCCGAGGAGTACCCACATGAGCGCGGCAACCGACGAACCGATCACCGGCACCACCGAGGCACTGAACGGACTGCTCCAGACCGCACAGGCGGCTGTGGAAACGTACACACACGCGATCGGGCTGTTCGACGATGCGATGGTGATCGGGGAGCTTCAGAAGATTCGCGACGATCACCGTCGCGCCGAGCGCGAGTTGCGCGAACTCGTGGTGCGGCTCAACGGTCTGCCCGCGAACGGCTCCGGGCTGTGGGTCGCGCTCAGCGCGGCGGGCGCTCTGGGTACGAAGGCGCTCGGGTGTGCGACCCTGCTGGCCGCTCTCCGCCAGGGCGAGGAGCACGCGCTCGGAGCATACGAGGAAGCGCTGGGGCACGAAGATATTCATCCGGACTGCCACCGGCTCATCGGTGGCGATCTGTTGCCGGCTTCTCGAAAACACATCGACGAATTGAACCGATTGCTCGGTGGGACGTGTTGAACGCATGGTCCTCTCCGGAGCCGCCGGTCACGAAGGTGGCCGGCGGCTTTTTTGTTCGCCCCATCCGCCCGAAAGGATTTCCATCATGAACGCTCTCACGGGCAGGGCCTTCACCCGCGAACTGAAACTGGGTCCGAGCCTCACCGGCATTGGGATCATCTTCACCGCCACCGCACTGGTCGCCGCCCTCGGTGGGGCGGTGACCGCACCAAACATCGGCGAATGGTACCACCACCTGCCGAAGCCCGCATGGACCCCGCCTGATTGGGTGTTCGGTCCCGTGTGGGCCGCACTTTATGCATCGATGGCGGTAGCGGCCTCGATCGTCTGGGTCCAGCGCGCGTGTGACGACGTATGCTGTCCGCTGAGCGCGTATGGGGCACAGTTGTTCCTGAACTTGGCCTGGTCGGTCTGCTTCTTCGGGTTCCAGAGCCCGTTACTCGGGTTCCTTGACGTGTGCTTCCTCTGGGTCATGGTCGGGGTGACCGCGGCCGAGTTCACCCTCGTGTCCCGCACCGCGGGGCTGTTGATGCTGCCGTACTGGCTGTGGGTCACCTTCGCGGGTGTGCTGAACGCCGCGATCGTGCTGCACGGGGGTTGAGAGCCCGAGTACTCGATTCAATGCAAGAGGCTCGCTCGATTTACCGAGCGGGCCTCTTATTTCATGTGTGTTACGTGCCCCGGGATTGCAGTTCCTGTTCGGCACGGAGCCAGAACTCGGCCCCGTCACCCGTGGGGTGTCCGGCTTGTTCCCACAGGAAGTACGCCCGTGCTCGAACGTTCTCCTCGTTGACCGTCTCGGGCGGGGCGCCCGGCTGGAGTGATACCGAGTTCGACGCCTCCGCCGGGTTGGTCCGCGTTGCCACGGGTGGCTGGTGCGCCCGTGGACCCGAATTTGTCATTGCCATCGGAGCCTCCAAAAGTGGGTGCGGTTCCAGAGCCGGAGCCGCGCCGGACTAGGGCCCTCCTGGAAGTGCAGACGGTGTTCCGCTCGTCGCCAGTGAGAACTTGTTTGCGCTGGTCGCGTTCCCGAGGGCGCTTTCGGAGGGCGGAGCGATGTTGGCACGCGGTCTCCGGGAGCCGGCGATCAGGATCGCAACGGAGGGCTCGGCCCCCAGCAGTCCTGCCCGTTGCCCCACGGAGCGGATAACTGCACAGTGAGAGCCCGGCCGCGTCTGGACCGCGGGATTTGGCACGCCGTCTGCTTTACTCTTTTTCACCGCGATTGCGCGGCCGACCAAGCAACCTGCCGATCTCGATCGGCGGACTTGGTCGGGCTGACCACCGTTCGTGTCAACCTGCTGCCCCGGTGATAATCCGGCGCAACAGCTCAACCATACCCCTGTTCCGCACCCGCTTTCGGAGGGTTAGTCATGCTCCGCTGGGCACTCATGTTCTTGGTGATCGCGTTGATTTCGGCGCTCTTCGGGTTCACCGATGTTGCCGGGACGTCGATGGTCGCGGCCAAGATCCTGTTCTTCGTGTTCTTGGTGATGTTCGTCGTCTCGCTCCTGATGGGAACCCGCTCTACCAGAGACGCTGTCTGACCGTTTCAACGAAACGGTCCGCGTGACCCACCCAGAGCTGTCTGGGTGGGTCGCTGCGTTTCCGGTGCCGTAATTGGCGCGCAAATTGCCAGTGTACATGAGTAACCACAGTGAGGGCGTCCATGACAATCAATCTGCGCAACACTTGGCCGCTGCTTAAGGACTCCGCAACGAAATTTATGGACGATAAAGCGATGCGGCTCAGTGCCGCGCTCGCCTACTATACGACCCTCTCGCTGTCGCCGCTGCTGCTCGTGGTGGTCGCCATCGCGGGGCTGGCGTTCGGACCGGAGGCCGCCCGGGGGGAGATCGTCCTTCAGTTCCGCGACACCATCGGCGAGGAGGCCGCAAGCTTCGTCGAACAGCTCGTCTTGAGAAGCTCCTCGAAGTCGGACGGTATCCTGGCAACTGTGATTGCGGTCGGGGTGCTGGTCTTCGGCGCGTCGGGAGTGTTCTCGGAAATGCAGAGCGCGCTCAACACGATCTGGAAGGTGCCCGGGCACAAGTCCGAGGGCGGGTTCCTGACCATCGTCAAGGAGCGGTTGCTCTCGTTCTCGCTCGTATGCGGTGCCGCGTTCCTGCTGCTCACGTCCCTGGTGGTGACTGCGGTGCTCGCCGGGATCAACAGCCACGTGGCCGGTTGGTTACCGGGAATGGACGTGCTCGCTCAGGTGGTCAATTTCGTGCTGAACTTCGCGCTGACCGCGGCCCTGTTCGCGATGATTTTCAAGTGGCTCCCCGAAACGAAGCTGTCATGGCACGACGTGGGGATCGGGGCGGGGGTGACCGCTCTGCTGTTCTCCGTCGGGCGCTTTTTGATCGGCCTCTACCTCGGGCGGGCCGCAGTCGGATCGACCTACGGAGCGGCCGGGGCGTTCGTCGTTCTGCTGGTTTGGGTCAACTATTCGTCGATGATCTTGTTGTTCGGTGCGGAGCTGACGTTCGTTTACGCCCAGCGGTTCGGGTCCGGAGTGCGCACCCCCGATGGGGCTCTCGTGGAACCCCGAGCGGTCACCACTCCGGAACTGGCATCAGCGAGCCATTAAGGTTTGGTCACAGTTGATGGGTTGAATGGCGAGGCGCCGAGGTGTTTCGTCCGGTTGGTCTCTGTCGTGATGTGTTTGGCGCGCCGGGTGGGGCTCGGCGCGCGGACGGTTTTTCGATTAGGAACGGGGGGCGCGTTGCCCCCCGCTGTTGATACCAAGGAACGTGCGAAGATGCCCGCCATGAAGCCGAGTAAGCCTGTGAGCCGTACCCGCCCGTACCCGTCTGCGGAGGTCCGCAAGGGGCGTGCCGGGGCACAAGCCGTTCACCCGGGGATGGGCGCGATCCCACACGAAACGGGCGTCGCGTTCCGCGTGTGGGCGCCGCACGCCGAGAGCGTCTCCGTGGTCGGGACGTTTAACAACTGGGACGCCGGCAAGAGCGTTCTCGTTCGTGAGAACGATGAGGGCTACTGGTACGTCGATGTGCCCGGCGCCAAGATCGGCGACGAGTACCGGTACACGCTCAAAACGCCCGCCGGGGAGCTGTCGAAGATCGACCCCTACGCACGGGAGGTGACCAACTCGGTCGGTAACGGGGTCGTTCACGATCCGAACTTCGATTGGGGCGAAGAGTTCCACAAGACGCCCGCATGGAACGAGTGGGTCATCTACGAGCTGCACGTCGGCACGTTCAATGATCAGAACCCGAACGACCCGCTCCCGGCGACATTTGAGAGCATCGTCCGGCGGTTCGATCACCTCAAAAAGTTGGGCGTGAATTGTATCCAGGTGATGCCGGTCGCCGAGTTCGCGGGGGACCGGTCGTGGGGCTACAACCCGGCGCACATATTCGCCGTGGAAAGCTCCTATGGCGGACCGAAGAAGTTTAAGGAGTTTGTGCGCGAGGCGCACCGCGCCGGCTTCGCCGTCGTGCTCGATGTGGTGTACAACCACTTCGGCCCGTCGGACCTCGATTTGTGGCGGTTCGACGGGTGGAGCGAGAACGACGGCGGCGGGATCTACTTCTACCAGGACTGGCGCAAGGACACGCCGTGGGGCGCCACGCGGCCCGACTACGGGCGCCCCGAGGTGCGCCAGTTCATCCGCGACAACGCCATGATGTGGGTCGAGGACTACCACATCGACGGACTGCGGATGGACATGACCCTCTATATCCGGAGCGTGCGGGCCGACGGGGACCCCAACCTCCCGGACGGCTGGACACTGCTCCAGTGGATCAAC
>DASWYH010000613.1:0-2770 GCA_036405095.1 Gemmata sp.
GAAGGGAAGGGGAGAGAAGAGTTTGCGGAACCGCGACCCGAACCCGACCGGCTGAGGGCTGGTGCCGAACTCCCTCCCTTCAGGGGGGGCTGGGGGGTGGGGCCGCGACACGAACTCAATGGCGGTCAGTCGCTCCTGAACCGACCCCTTCGACGGGTTCGTGAGCGCAAACGAATCACCTGCCTCTCCACAGACCCCTTCGACGACTTCAGCCGAGGCCGCACCCGTGAAGACGACGTTCGCCTTCTCCCTGCTCGCTCTGGCAGCGGGGACGACCGCCTACGCCCAACCGCCGGTGGCCCCACCGCCCCGCGTCGCGGGCAAGGCGGCGCAGCCCGTGGAACCGGTCGAACCCGGCGGCCCGAACGGTCCCGGCAAAGACAAGAAGGACGGGCCGAAAGAGACCCCGCGCATGACCCGGCTGAAGGCGCTCGGCTTCGACCGCCGGCCGTCCAGCATTCTGAAGGCCTGGGCGCCCCAGCCGGAACCCAAGAAGGTGCCCGAAGGCCCGAAGGCGCCGGACCCGAAGAGCCCGGAGGCCAAGGCGCCGGACCCGAAGGCCGCGGAACTCGAAAAAGAACTCGCCGCGTTCCAGAGGAACGTCACGCTCGGCAAGTGGGCGGAGGTCAAGGCGTACCTCGCATCGCTCCCCGGAGACGAGGGCGCCGCGGGCTACAAGCAACTGCTCCGCAGCCTCCAGGGGCGGCCCGGAGCGGTGCGCCCGGGGGGTGGCCCCGATATGGACGCGCCGATGGTGGAAGCCCAGGTGATGGAAGCCCAGGCGATGCCGGGCAACCCCGCCGGGCAGCAGTTCGCCGAACGGAACGTGTTCTCGGCCGACGACGTTCTCGGGCTGGCCGCCGCCGCGCCGGTCGGGAAGGAGCCCGTAAAGCCGGAACAGGAGAAGGAGCAACTCGCGTCACTGGCCGCGGTCCTGCGCGAGGCGGTGAGCGGCGGCACGCTCCCCGAGGTGGCCGTGGCGCGCTTCAAGGCGGACGCCGCGAAGCCCGCGGGGCAGGCCGTGTTTACCAAACGTCAGGTCGCGAAGTTGCTCACGGGCGCCGGGCTCCCGGAACACGCGGGCGAGTTCCTGCCGGCCCCCGAACAGGCCCAAAAAGACAAGGACCTGGAGGCGCTCAACCTCCTGGCCCGGCACTACCTCGCGCTGCACGCGAAGGAAGCCAAGTCCGGGAACCTGGAGCGCGCGTGGGCCGCGGTGCAGGCCGTTCTCGGCGTCCCCGACGGGTTGGCCGCGGAGAAAGAAGAGTCGCTGTTGCGGGCCGTCGAACTGGCCCCGCGGCTGAAGGACGAACTCGGGCAGGCGTGGCTCGACGCGAGCTTCACCAAGAGCCCCGCCCGCGGGCAAGAGATCCTCGCCTCGGTCGGAACGCTCGTGGCCCGCGGGCTGTCCACGAAGCCGCACGCCATTGAGGAGCGGTTGAACGCCCTCAAGCTCGCTCAGACGGCGGTCGCGGCGCTCATGAAGGCCGCCCCCGAGCGGGCGAAAGAGTGGAAGGCCGCGCTCACGATGCTCGCGCTCGGGTGGCAGAAGGAGGCCGAGTTCTCGCAGCGGTACGACCGCTCCTCGGGCGGCAGCCGGCTCCGCCGCGACATCTACGGCAACATCTTCTTCTCGGCGCCGAGCGACGACGACGACATGATGGCGCGGATGATGATGCAGCAGCAACCCAACATGCCGCGCCCCATCCTGGTGGCGGACGTCATCAAGGCCGCGCCCGACGCCCAGTGGCTCTCGGCCATTGACGAGTCGCTCCGCCCCAAACTCGCCGAAGCGGTCGCCCGGCTGCACCTCAAGGTGAACGAAGAGGACAAGGCGTTCCCGCTGATCGAGCAACTGGCCCCCGCGCAGCCCGGCGAGGCCCAGGAGCTGGTGAAGGAGTTCCTGCGGGTGTGGACCCGGAACCACGACATGAACGCGAGCCGCAACGAGAACCGGTACTCGTGGTTCTTCTTCGCGTTCGAGCAGCGCGCCGAGAGCATCCCGCTGACCCGCTCGAAGCAGGAGCGCAACCTCAAGGAGCTGGCCGCGTGGGTGGCCCGGATCAAGAAGCTCCCCGCCGGCGCGGGTGAGCTGGACGACCAGACCGTGGTGCGGGCGTTCACCGCGTGCCACAGCTCCGCCGAGGTGTACCGGACGGAGGCCATCGAGTCCGTGTTCGGCCCCATCGGCGGGCTGAAGCCGAAGACCCTGGCGGGGCTCGCGGACCAGATGCGCACCAACCTCGCCGGGCTGTGGAAGGCGCCGGCGAACCAGGAGCAGAACAAGACCAAGCGCAAGAAGAAGGACATCGAGGCCGAGGTGCTCCGCGGGTACGAGGTCGCCCGCGCGGTCGTCCGGGACGGGCTCAAACAGTTCCCGGACCACTGGGCGCTGCTCGCCTCCCAGGCCGGGCTGATGCACGACGAGATCAACTACCGCCAGGAGCTGAACAAGTCCGCGGACTTCTCGGCGAAGCGGACCGAGGCGTTTGCGGTGTACCGCAAGGCCGCCGGGGAGTACGCGAAGTGGGTCCGGTCCGCGCCCGAAAACGAGCACACCACGTCCGTTTACGAGCAGTGGTTCGCCGCGGCGCTCGGGGCCGTGGACCTGGGCATGATTACGGAGGAGAAGCAACCGGACTGGGCGCAGCCGCCGCTGGTCCGCGCCGCCCTCCTCGCGCTGCCGGGCGACCTCGCGGAGAAGCACCTCGGGAAGTTCGCGAACAACCTGTTCATCAAGATGAGCGGGGCGAAGCCGCACGTGAAGTAC
>DASWYH010000614.1:0-6144 GCA_036405095.1 Gemmata sp.
GACGGGCTGCTCACTTAGCGTCTCCGTAGTGGGAGGGTGGTTGTGCGCGAGAACGCGGGTACGGTGTCGGGCTGAGTGTAGCAACCGCGCGGAAGGGCTGCCAGCACAAAGGCACCCGGTTCGCCGTCCGGAGGGCGGCGCTGCGCCGCACCACCGCGCGTTACGCCCGTTCGGTGGCTTCTGTGGCGTCCGCGTGCCCCCGTTCAGCGCAACGCGCGGCTCGGCCGCGGCCCCAGGCGGCCGGCATCACACCTTGACCGACTCGCCGGCCCCGTGGTTGGCCCCGCTCTTGTTCGCCGCCTCGATGAACGCGACCAGTTCGATGGTTTCGGCGATGTCTAACGGCGACTTGCCCGACTTAAACATGGCGACGATCTGTTTCAGCAGCTCGCGGTAGATGAACCTGGTGCCGATGGTGACCGGCTGAACGCCCTTCTCACTGAACCCCACGAACCCATACGCGGAGGCGCCTTTGCGGATGCCGCGCACCGTCCCCATGCGCCCGTCGGCCCAGTGCCCCGTTACGGTGTCGGTGTCCTTGTCGTGGGTGCAGGTGACGCGCTTGCACCCCGGCCCCATGAGCGCGTACAGCACCTCGACCGGGTGAATCCCGTAGTGGAACAGCCCCGCGTTGCGTTCGGGGAGCGGTGACAGCGCCGCGGGACCGTACACCATGCACCCGACCAGTTTCCCGCGCTTCGGATCGGCCGCGAACTGGACCACCTCGGGCGCGTACCGCAGCGACGAGGACGAGAAGAGCGGGAGCTTCTTCTTCGCGGCCAGCTCCGCGAGCGCCTTCGCGTCCCCGAGCGAGCACGCGAAGGGTTTGTCAACGAAACACGGGATGCCGGCTTCGAGAAAGGGCTTGGCGCGCTCGAGGTGGACCGTTCCGTCCACCGCCTCGATCAGCATCCCGTCGACTTTGCCGATCATGTCTGCGGGCTTGTCTACCAGCGCGACCCCGAACCCCTTCATCTGCTTGGTGAAGCCCTCGATCCGCTCGGGCGAGAGCTTCGATTCGCCCGGGCAGCCGATCACCACCTTTGCGCCTTCGACGAACTGCTCGTCGTCTTTGCCGATGTGGTTGAGGCGCTTGGTGAACTCGACACAGTGCGACGTGTCGAAGTCGAGGATGCCGAGCTTGATCATGGCGGGGGCTCCCTGTGCGGCGGGGTGGCCGTGAAGATACCGGGGCGCGGCGCGGTTGTCATGGAGGAATTTCGCGCCGCGCCCCGGCGGCTCTCTTATGAGGTCAGCAGCCGGGCCAGGTTGAAGTACGCGAGCAGCGCCGCCACGTCCGCGCAGGTCAGCGCGATCGGACCCGCCGCGACCTGCGGGTCGCGCTTCATCAGGTGGAGCAGGTGCGGCACCGTTAACCCGGCGACCGCCGCGCACGTCACCCCGATGCCGATCCCGCCCAGGACGATCAGGAACAGGACCGCGAGTTTCTGCCAGACGGCCGCGAGCGCGCCCACCAGCAGGCCCGTGGCGAGCCCGAGCAGCAGGCCGGTTGCGGCTTCGGAGCGGAGCCGGGCGAACAGCTCGCGCCAGGACGGTTTGGCCTCGCGGAACGCTTCCAGCGCGAGCGTCACGGACTGAATCGCGACGCTCTCGGCGAGCGCCAGCACCACGGGAATGAACAGCGCCAGGACCGCGTGCCGCCAGTTCAGCTCCGCCTGATAGATTTCGGCCAGAACGGCCGCGAGGGTTCCGCCCAGCACGTTGCACACCAGCCACGGGAACCGCCCCCGGAACGCCACCAGCGGGCGCGCCTGTTGCGAGCGCGTCAAGCGCACCCCGATGAGCTGGAACACGTCGTCCCGGGCGGCCGGGGTGACCGCCGGGCCGGGCGCGTTCCCCGAGTCGCCGGTTTCGGCCAGCTCCTCGGCGTAGGCCTCGATGTCGATGACCCCGATGAGCCGCCGGGCGCCGTCCACCACGGGGAACGCGAGCAGCCGGTGCATCGTGAAGAACTCGCACGCATCGAGCAGCGTCGCGGACGAGGGGATCGCGATCACGGACGCGATCATCACGTCCTTGATGACCGTATCGAGGGTCGCCAGCAGGAGCCGGCGCGTGGGCACCACGCCCACCAGTTTCAGTGCCTCATCGACCACATAGAAGTAGATGATGCGCCCGGGGGGCGGGTGCTTGCGCATGTGCGCGAGGGCCTCGCTGACGGTCCACTCGGGGTAGAGCGTCGCGAAGTCGCCCCGCGTGTACGTGGTCACCGGTTCGTTGAGCTGCGCTTCGGTCAGGTGTAACGGCATTACTACTCCGTGCGGACCTCGGCCCCGTCGATCAGTGCTCCCAAATTCCCCTCGACGACCTGTTCGGACCCGGTGAACCGGTCCCACCCGCCGGCGGTCGCGGTGGCCCTTCGGCGCCCCAGCACCTGAACGGTGCCCGGGTCGGTGCGGCCCAGTTGAACGCGGTACTTCACCGCCTTGCCGGCCTCGACGAGGTAAACATAGTGCGTCTCGTCGGCGGGCAGCACGCACCCGGCCGGGATCACGACCGCGTCGCCGGCCTCGGCGTTGATGCGCACCGTGGCGTATACCCCGGGTTTGAGCGCGCGGTCCCCGTTCTCGATGTCGATTTCCACGCGGAGGGTGCGCGTGCCGGGATCGACCGTTCCCGTTGTGCGGGTCACGCTCCCCGGGTACTCGCGCCCGCCGAGCGACGGCACGCGCACGGTGGCCGGGGTGCCGACGCCGGCCTTCTCGGCACTCACCTCGGGAACGTCCGCGAACACGCGGACCACGTCGGAACGCATGAGGGTGAAGAGAACCGTGCCCGAACCGCTACCCACGGGTTGCAGGGGATGACCGGGATGCACATTTCGGGCCGTTACGGTGCCTGGGAACGGGGCCGTCACCCGCGTGTACGATTCGAGCACCCGGGACCGCTCCAGCTCCGCTTCGGCGACTTTCACACGTGCCTCGGCGGCCTCGACATCGGCCTGCGCCCGTGCCCGCCGCGCCCGGCGCTCCTTTACGTTGGCAGCCGCGCTGGCGATCTTGGCGACCGCCTCGGATTTCGCGGCTTTTGCGGCCTCGAAGTTCTTGGTCACGACCGTGCGCGTTTGGGCGTCGGCCACCCCGCCGGTGATTTGGGCGTTCACCTGGTCGAGTTCGGCTTTCCAGCGGGTGATGTCGGCCTCGGTGCGCGCGACCCCGGCTTCGGCCTCCTTCACCAGCTCCTCGGACGCAATGATCTGGGCGTCCGCGACTTCCCGCTCGCGCTCGGTCTGACGCAACTCGGCCTTGACCTTCGCAACGAGTGCCTGTTTTTCGAGCACCTCGGCAGCGAGTTCGGGGATGTGGATCGTCGCGAGCAACTGGCCCGCTTCCACAGCGCTGCCGATGTCGATCACGGGCGCCTGTCCGCCCGGGAGCTTGCGGCCCGCGCGGATCGCGGCGGTGTCGGGGGCAACGGATTTGACGTACCCGGCGAGCTTCGCGACGAGCGGAACCGTTTCGAGGGGTTGCACGGTCGCGGGCTGCACGATGGCCCATTTCACGGGCTTCGTGGCCGGCTTCGCTACCTTCACCAGGGGCGGCCCGCCGGTCGGGTTCGCGCTCCCGGGTGCCGGTGGCGCGGGCCGGTTGCAGCCCAGCGCCGTCAACACCGCGAGCAGAGGAATTGAGGCGCGCATCGCGGCGACTCCGGGTTTTACAGGTTCGGGGTGAGGGGCGAAGAACAAACCGCATTCCTTCCAAAACCCCGGCGCGTTCTTCTCGCCGTTCCGCCCACCGCCCACTCGAAACAACTGGAACCGGTTCCTGTGGGCGGCGTCTTCAACCTCGTAAGCTGAACACACCCCCGGTCCCGACCACGCGCGAATCTTTCGGAACGCTTATGTCTACCGACGTGGCGGGCATCGCCAACCGCATCATCGCCAACATCGAAAAGGTCATCATCGGGAAGCGCCCGCAGCTCACGCTCGCGGTCGCGGCGTACTTTTCGGAAGGGCACATCTTACTCGAAGACGTGCCGGGGGTGGCGAAAACGATGCTCGCCCGCGCGCTGGCGCGCACTGTGGGGTGTACCTTCAAGCGGCTCCAGTGTACCCCGGACCTGCTGCCGAGCGACGTGACCGGCGTCAGCATCTTCAACCAGAAGACGAACGAGTTCGAGTTCCGCGCCGGGCCGGTGTTCGCGCAGACGCTGCTCGCCGACGAAATCAACCGCGCGACCCCGCGCACGCAAGCGGCCCTGCTCGAAGCGATGGGCGAGCGCCGGGTCAGTGTGGACGGCCAGACCTACGTGCTGAAGGCGCCGTTCCTGGTGATTGCGACGCAGAACCCGGTTGACCAGGAAGGGACGTTCCCGCTCCCCGAGGCGCAGCTCGACCGGTTCCTCGTGCGCCTGACCCTCGGGTATCCGAGCCTTGAGGAAGAGGGCAAGATGCTCGCGCGGCTCCAGATGGGGCACCCGATCGACGAGCTGAAAGCGGTCGTGAGTGCCGACGACGTTCTCGGCTGTCAGGACGCGGTGCGCGGGGTTCACGTCGACGACAAGGTGCGGCGCTACATCCTCGAAGTGACGCACGCGAGCCGGGCGCACGAGGACGTGCTTCTTGGGGGCAGCCCGCGCGCGTCGATCGCGCTGTTCCGCACCGCGCAGGCGCTGGCCGCCATCAGCGGGCGCGATTTCGTGATGCCGGACGATGTCAAACGGGTCGCGCAACCGGTCCTGGCGCACCGCCTCATTCTCAAGCCCGAGAGCCGGTTGCGGAAGCGCACCCCGGCCGCGGTGGTGAAGGACCTGGTAGACGACGCCAAGGTGCCGATCACCGACAAGATGAAGGCGACACAGGTCGATTACTTCGACGACTGATCGCGACAACGTTCGCCCGTTCCCATCTGCGAACGAGCCCGGCGGGCGACGCCCGTCCGGCCGCCGCCCGCCCCGACAGACGCCAATCTCATCCCTTCGGCACAATCCTTGCACCCGGTTGCGACCGTCCCGGCGCACCGGGACCGGGCAAACACATCGTCCCTCGCGGAGGGGACACCCAGATGCCACACCCTGATGAGAAGCGAGGTTGCGATGAGTAAAGCGGTTCTTCACGTCGTCCCCCACGAGCAGGCATGGGCCGTGAAGCGCGAAGGCAACGAGCGCGCGAGTTCCACACACAACACGCAAAAGGACGCGATCGAGGCGGCCCGCGAACTGGCCAAGGAGTCCGACGACATCGTGGTCCACCGGGCCGACGGGACGATCCGCGAGCGGGTGACGTACACCGGCTCGACCGGCACGTCGAGCGCCGCGCCCGCGGAGGCGGTCCCGCCCCGCCCGAAGGACCTCGCGTCCGTGGGCACGCGGGTGCGGTGGAGCGCCGTGCTCGCGGGGGCCGTCGTCGGGCTCTCGCTGTACGCCCTCCTGAGCCTGCTGACCCTCGCGGCCGGCCTCTCGACCGTCGACCACATGAGCGGCCGGTCGTTCGCGGTAACGGCGGCGGTCGTTTCGGCCGTGGTGCTTCTGGCGTCGGTGTTCATCGGCGGGTTCGTCGCCAGCAAGGCCACCGTCGGCGAGCAGCCGAGCGAGGCGATGGTTTACGGGGTGCTGGTGTGGGGCACCATGCTCCTGGTCATGCTCGGCGGCGGACTGGGGCTGGGGTTCGGGGCATACGCGGGGCTACGGCCGGGCGCCGCGAGCGCGCCGGCGGGCGCGGCCGACCCGGACCGGTTGACGCGGGAACTGTCCCTGACCGACCGGCAGGCCGAACGGTACGCGGGCATGGCCGGCCAGGACCGGGTCGCGCCCGCGCAGGTGAGCCCCGAGGCGGTCGCGTGGTGGACGTTCGCCGGGGCGGCGCTGTCGCTGGTGGCCGCCATCGCCGGCGGACTGGTCGGGGCCGGGCCAGAAATGGTGTTCAAAGACCTCCGCGACCGCCGCGACGCCCGCATCCTGGTCCCGCAGGCGTGACCGCCGCACCAACGACCCCAACTCGCAACCTCACACAGGGAGCCACAAATGGACATCCTGCGCATCCTGCTCGCCATATTCCTGCCCCCGGTCGGCGTCTTTTTGCAGGTCGGGTTCGGCACGGCGTTTTGGATCAACGTGTTGCTGACGCTGCTCTTCTGGTTCCCCGGAATGATTCATGCGATCTACGTGATCGGCAGCCACTGAGCG
>DASWYH010000615.1:0-1719 GCA_036405095.1 Gemmata sp.
CGCGTTCGCGGTGGTCAACATGGTGCCCCCGGTCCGCGACGAATACGACGGGGACTACGATTCCGACGATGACGGGGATTCCGATCGAGGCGATCGCCGGTATCGGGACCGCGATCGGGACCGCGATGACTACCGGGACCGCTATTGAACCCGAAGTCCGCTTCCAATCCTACCCGCACGGCGATAAGAGGAACGAAGTGTTCCCTCTCTGCCTTCGGGGGCCGATGATGCCGCGCGCGTTTCGGATCGGATTTGCCGCTCTTGTGTTGCTCGCGGTTGCGGTGCCCCCGGCGCGAGCGGATGTCGCCCCGTTCGTCCCGAGCCCGAAGCCCGCGCCACCCGTTGACCCGCTCACCGGGAAGCCGCTCCCCGAGGTTCGCGAGGAGAAGAAGCCCCGGCGCAACGGGCCGTTCCGCTCGTGCGGGAGCGGCGCGGGAACCGGGCTCGCGGCTATCGGCGCGTCGTGGGCGGTGCTGTGGATCGGAACGCGGGTCGCCGGGCACGTCCGCCGAACGAAAGCCCCGGGCGCCCGTTGACAGGCGGCGGTCAGGCGGTAAGCTTGATCGCGTCAGCTTCCCTAACCCCGGCGCTTCCGTTGAAGCGCCTGCCGATGACGCTCGCAGACTGGCTCGATTGCGCCGATCACGACGCGCTCTGCCTCGAACTCAGCCTCTTCTCGGACCGTAAACTGCACCTGCTCACGGCCGCGCTTTTGCGCCGCGTGTGGGACCAGTTGCCCTCCCATCACACCCGACTCGCGGTCGCAGCCACCGAGAAATTCGCGGACGGCCTCATCACCGCCCACGCGCTCGCCTGGGCGCGGTCCCAGGCCGCACGTGACGAGTTCGGCGATTCCGTGTGGCTCGCGCGCGGCGCATTCGACGATTTCGATTTGTTGAACGGGGGACAGTGCTGCCCCGACTGTGACTGGCGCGCCGCGCGCTACGGGTGCCGCGTTGCGAAACAGGGCGGCATCCTCGACGGTGCCCGCGACGGGATCGACGAGCCGGCCTGGGTCGCAACGGGCGCCGCGTTCCGCGTGCTCTCGATCGAGAACCCGGCGGACGCCCGCACCCGCACGTCCGCAGCGTGGCAACAGGCTTGGGAGAACCTGTTCGGCCTGGTTCGTGAGGTGCTCGGCGAGGACGGCTCCGCCGACCGCTTCGCCCCGGAGTGGCGCACCTCGGACGTGCGCGCACTCGCGCGCGGTATCTACGAAGGCGACGAGTTCGACCAATTGCCGATCCTCGCCGACGCGCTGCAAGACGCGGGGTGTGACGACGAAGCGGTTCTCGTACACTGCCGGTCCCTGGGCGGTCACGTTCGCGGGTGCTGGGCGCTCGATCTCGCAATGGGATTTCAGTAGTTTCAGGTGAGTACTACTACACCGGCACGAAAGACGCGCGAGGCGGTTGGTCCGATTTGGAGTTGGGCCGCTTGCGCGTGTGGGGTGTCCGTGTCGGTTGCTCCCCTCACCCGCGCGTGTCGAAGCGACACGCTCACGACCTCTCCCCCAAAAGTCGGGGAGAGGTGAGAACCGGGGGTGCCTCGGAACCGTACACCGGCGTGTGGCTCGGACCTGAACACCGACGCCCCACCTCGCCCCGCTCGGCGGGGAGAGGTCGCAAGCTCCCGTCCTCGGGAGCTTGCGGGTGAGGGGCACAACCGACGACCGCGCCCATACGCGCACAACCCGAGGCGACCGTGCGCGAGCGGGAA
>DASWYH010000616.1:0-6442 GCA_036405095.1 Gemmata sp.
GCACGCGGCCCAGCGGGGGCGGGGGCCGGTGCGGGCACGACAACACCACCGAATGCGAGCGGGAAAACACCGCTCTTACACTTGACCGGTACGCGGCTTCATAGTCACTCAGCTCACCTGCACCGCCATGATGCAGGATGCGGCGCGTTCCAAATCAGCCGGCGGTGTCAGGTGCAGCGCCGGGTTCGGCGCGCGCACCCCCGCGGTTCGCTTCTGCGCCCTTGCGCACGCGGCTCTGCGGAGCCCGCGCCACCGCCGCGGATCGGTCGTGCCCGAGACCGCGACCCGCGCGGTGCCGTGCGGCCCGCCAGCGTCACTCGACCGGGGCCGCGGCGACACTCGCCATATCATGCGGCACAACAGTCTCACGCACTGCGTACCACACGCCCACCACCGCCGCACGCGCGATCCAGCGCCCTCTGGGTGCCGAACAAATAGCTCACCGGCACCGCCCCGTCCCAGGGAGCGATGCCATCCAAACTACCTGGCGGTGTTAGATGCAGCGCCGGGTTCGGCCTGCCTGGGCTACGGACTCAACTCCTGTACGGCCGCCGCGATGCTGTTCGCTCGGGCTGCTCCCGCCGTCGCGGCAGCATGCCAGCCGTCGATGCCACCAGGATCAGCACGAGCGAAGTCACGCCCGCCCCGAACAGCAATACGAGTTGAACGAACGCCGTGATCAACTGGACGGTCTCGGGCTTGTCTGGGGGATTCCCGTCCATCTCGCGCGCTGCTTTCGCCATGAGCGCGAGCCCTTGGCTCGCGGGCCACGGCAGCAGGAGCACCGCTCCGGCCAAGCGAACAAGAACGCCCCTCACCGCATTCCGACCCGGGATGGGAACCCGACCAACGGCGAGAACGACCAGACCGCAGGCGACCGCCAGCGCAGCGACGAGGTTGCTGAAGTCAACCATTAGGCACTCCGGAGCTCGGCCGTCTGAGGCAGTCGCCGTTGTCGTCTCGTTCCGGTGTGACGGTCTCCCGACTACCCGGACGAAAGTAACGGGCAAGCCCCGCTTGGGCTCTGGGCCGGCCAGCCCCCGCCGGCCGAACATGTAATTAGATCGCGCCGGCGCAAGATAACACCGGCGAGGTATGAACACGCTTGACGACAGCTAATTAGTAATTTTACAACGACTTCGGGAAAAGCACCAGTCGAAAACGCGCGCAACCTAACACACTAACACGCCCCGCGCGGCGCACTCAGCCGTCCAGCGGACTTATCACCCCGCGACCACCCTTATTTAACACATGCGTGTAAATCATTGTTGTGCTTACATCTTCGTGGTCCAACAACTCCTGAACCGTTCGGATGTCCGCTCCGCCCTCGATCAGGTGCGTCGCAAAACTGTGACGCAGCGTATGCGCGGTCGCGTGCTTCTCGATCCGAGCGGCCGCGGCCGCCTCCGAAATCGCTCGGGTAATCGCCCCCTCGTTCAAGTGATGTCGGCGCACCGCACCGGACCGCGGGTCCGTAGATTCGCGCGGCGACGGAAACGCATACTGCCACACCCAGTCCCGGTCCGCGCCCGGGTACTTCGCCGCCAGAGCCCCCGGCAGATACACCCGCCCGGCCCCGCGCCGCACGTCCCTCTCGTGCCCCTCGCGCACCCCAGCCAAGTGCGCACGTAGCGGCTCGCGAACCGCTTCCGGGAGCACCGTGACACGGTCCTTGAACCCTTTCCCGTCCCGAACCACGATCTCGCTGCGCCCGAAGTCCACGTCCTTCACCCGCAACCGTGCCGCCTCCATCACGCGCAGCCCGCCCCCGTACAGCAATTGGGCCACCAACCGGTTCGTGCCCGACAGTTCCGCAAGCAGCCGACGCACCTCCTCGCGGGTCAGCACCACCGGCAACCGCCTGGGCCGGTTGGCGCGCACGATCCGGAGTTCGTCGAGCGGCCGATTGAGCACCCATCGGTACAGGAACAGGAGCGCGCACAGCGCCTGGTTCTGCGTCGACGCCGCCACGTTGCGCGCCACCGCCAAGTGGGTCAGGAACGCGTTCACCTCGGGCTCGGGGCTTGTGGCAATCCGTTCAGGGATACAAATTGCCACGCCCGCAGAGGTCCGTCAAGACGTTACCAGGTGATTCGCCGGGCCGCCGGGCTGTTGAGCTCCCGGTTACTCGCTCTCACCGCACGCTCCGGAGCGCCCCTGGCCGGTGCCCCGCACCCAACCGCCGGCGCGCATCCGCGGTCGGAACCGGGTGTCAGTGGTTGAATGCCAGCTCCGTACTGTTGAACAGCACCCAGTACAGGTCCGCGAGGCACCGCTTGCGGTCGTCCCCCTTCGTGCCCGCGAGCCTCGCGGCGAAGTGGGCGCTCTCTTTCGGCGTGGGCCGGCGCGTGAGCACCGTCAGGTACGCCGTTTCGACCGCGGCCGAATCGCTCGGCGCGAACATCGCGATCTGCGCGGATGCGTTCAACAGCTCCTCTTTCGCTTTGCCGTCCACGAGGTCGCCGTTCATCATCAGCAGGCGCTGCGGGATCGTACCGTGGGCGCGCGCGAACTCGTCGTCGTCGGCGTCGCCGTACCGCTTCACGAAGTCCCGCTCGTTGAAGTACCGCATGAGCCGGACGAAGACGTGCGACTGCTGGTTGATGGTCTTCACGCTCGCGGCCTGGATCACGTTCCCGATCACCTGTTCGGGGCGCAGGCGCGTGAGGGGGAACACCGCCCAGGCGTCGTCGTGCGCGTCCGTGACCTCGAAGTCGGCCGCGCTGTCGAGCCGGAACGCTTCGGTGGAGGCGATGAGCAGCACGAGCCGGCGGAGGTCGGACCCGTGCGCCGCGAAGTCGTCCGCGAGGTGGCCCAGCGCGGGCGGGATCAGATCGTTGCTCAACTCGCCGAGGGTCTGCGCCTCGACCCGGCGGAGCAGCGGGCGCCCCACCATCATCGCCCACACGCGGTTCACCGTCGCCCGCGCGAAGTACACGTTCTGCGGGTCGGTCACCCACGCCGCGAGCTTCTCGCGCCGGGTGCCGGTCGGAGGGACCAGTTCGGGGAAGAAGGGGACCGCCGGGGCGATCTCGTGCGTGCCGCCGGCGACGCGGTCCTCGAAGCTGTACTCGCCCTTGTTGGCGTCCTCGACATTGGTGACCTTGTGCTTCGTTTGCCCGAAGAACGCGGCCAGCGCCTGGAAGTGCGCCTGCTTCCACGTCGGTTCGAGGAAGTGATCGTGGCACTGGGCGCAGTCGATGCGCAGGCCCAAGAACGCGCGCGTCACGCGGATCGCGAGCTTCTCGGGGTCCGGGGCCTTCTTGTTGTCGTCGTAGGTGGCCGCTATGAAGTTCACCGCGGGCCGGTCGGTGTTCAGCCCCTGCGCGGCGATCATCTGCGCGACGGTCTCGGAGTACGGCGCGTTCCGGAGGAACTGGTCGCTGAGCCACGCGATGAACTTGCGCTTGCGGTACGCGATCAGGGGGCCGTCCTCGGTGCCGACGTAGGCCCGGGCGAGGCGCTCCGCGAAGTAGTCCGCGAACCGCCGGTCGTGTAACAGGTGGTTCGCCCACCCCGCGACCCGGGTCCCGGGCGGTTGGGCCTCGAACTGGCGGATGTCTTCGAGCGCGGGCACACTGCCCGTGAGCGCGAGCGACAGCCGCCGGGCGACGGCGAGGTCGTCAGCGGGCTTCGCGGGTTCGAGCCCCTTCGATGCCCAGTCCGCGCGGAACGCGTGGTCCACCTTCGCGACCGTTCTGCGGAAGTCGGGCTTCTCCGTCGGGGCGGAATCGAACGCGACCTTGCGCGCGCTGTTCGAGAGCGGGAACAGGCTCGCGCGCAGCGCGAACGCGGCCCCCAGGACGATCGCAATGAAGAGTGCGTTCCGGCCCCACATGATCGGTGCTTCCGGCGGGAGGGATCGTATTACGTACCCCGCACGGGCGCCGCGCGTTTCACGAAACCGCGGGCTACGATTAAGGGTAACACGAGTAACCGACAACGGCGCCCCTGGGACCGCGGGCGTCCCGCCCGCGTTGCTGTACCGATCGTGTGGCGATTCGGTTCCCGAAGTGGGCCGGAAGTCGGCGCCCCTGGGACCGCCGGCGTCCCGCCCGCGTTGCTGTGCCGCCCGTGTGGCGAACCGGTTCCCGAAGTGGGCCGGAAGTCGGCGCCCCTGGGACCGCCGGCGTCCCGCCCGCGTTGCTGTGCCGCCCGTATGGCGAACCGGTTCGCGCGGGGCGCCGGCCGCCCCCTCTGGGGCACGCAGGGAACGCGGCGCGTTCTTCGCCCCTGAACGCAGGCCGACGACGGTCCCCTGAACGCCGACGAAGTCCACGTGCAGCGCCCCGCTCGAAGCGGGCGGGACGCCCGCGGTCCCAGGAACGAAGCACCCTTATCCACCGCGCGATCATGGCCGCCAACGCAATCCCCGTCGCGCCGCCGCTCCTCGCCGAACCGGAGTACGAGGGCGACGTGCCCGTCGTGATGCCGCTCCCGGTGGCACGCCCCATTCCCGAGCCCGAGCCCGAACCGCTCCTCCGGGTGGTCGGGTCCGTCGGGGCGGTGGTGGAGTGGTGCTTCGGTGCCGCGGTGCTGCTCTTGGGGCTGTCGGTGCTCACCGCGGTTCCGCTGGGGCAGTTCCTTGTGCTGGGGTACTTGCTGGAGGCGAGCGGGCGCGTGGCGCGCACCGGGCGCATCCGCGACGGCTTCATCGGCGTCCGCCCGGCCGCGCTCTTCGGCGGGGTGGCCGTGGCGGGCGGGGTGATGTGGCTGCCGCTGTACCTGATGTCGCTCCAGGCGGAAGCGGCCCGCATCATCGACCCGAACGGCACGATCGCGAGGGCGTGGGAGGTCGCGCTGGGGGCGCTCGCGCTGGTGCTCGTGCTCCACACGGTCGGGGCGCTGTTCTGGGGCGGGCGCGTCCGGCACTTCCTGAACCCGATCAACATCCCGTGGCTCGCGTACCGGTTGTTCCAGGGGGGCATGTACCAGGAGGCACGTGACCGCGTGTGGGACCTCGTGGTGAGCTTGAGGCTGCCGTACTACTTCTGGCTCGGCGTGCGCGGGTTCGCCGGCGCGTTCGTGTGGCTCGCGCTCCCGCTGCTGCTCCTGGGGCTCGGGCACAAGTTCTGGGGGCTCGGGCTGCTCGGGGCCGCGCTGCTCGCCGCGGTGGTGCTGTACGTGCCCTTCGTGCAGGTGCGGTTCGCGCGCACGAACCGGTTCGCTGCATTTGCCGAGGTGCTGAAGGTGCGCCGGGTGTACCGCCGGGCGCCGCTCGCGTTCGCGCTCGCGCTGTGGGTCCACCTGCTGTTCGCGATGCCGCTGTACCTGCTGAAGATCGAGCTGATCCCGCGCGAGCTGGTGTTCCTGGAGGGGCTGGTCTTCCTGGCCTTCATGTTCCCGGCGCGGGTGCTGAGCGGGTGGGCCTACGCGCGCGGCGCCCGCCGCCGGGAGCCACGGTTCTGGCTCTCCCGGTGGGCGGGCCGGTTCGCGGTGGTGCCGGTCGTGGCGGCGTACGTGTTCGCGGTGTGGGTGTCGCAGCACCTGGGCTGGGGCGGCGTGTCGAGCCTGTACGAGCAGCACGCGTTCCTGCTCCCGGTGCCGTTCGTCGCGTGGAAGTGAACGTCCTGCGGCGCGCGGCGAACGGGGCGCCCGCGCTGCGCAGGTCAGCGCCCGTGGCGCTTCTGTAAGTAGGCCGCCAGGTCGTGCCCCAGGTCCGCGTCGGTGCGCAGCCGGACGTAGTCGATCTCCAGCCGCCGGCACCCGCTCTCGATGGCCTCAATGTGCGCGTGGAGCGCCTTCAGGTAGCTGTCGCGGACGCTCGCGGGGTCGGTCAGGACCTCGGGCAGCCCTTCGAGGCCGCGGAACAGCGTGGTGTGCCGGAACGGGAAGTCGAGCTCGGCCGCGTCGAGCGTGTGGAACAGCACCACCTCGTGCTTCTGGTAGCGCAGGTGCTGGAGCGCGGCGAGGATGTCGGGCACGTCATCGAGCAGATCACTGAACACGAACACGATCCCCCGGCGGCCCGTGCGCCCGGCCAGCTCATCGACCCCGCGCGCGATCCCGGTCCCGTCGGCGAACGGGCCGGTGGCCATCACCCGGCAGGCCTCGCGGAGCTGCGTCAACTGGCCCGACGCCCGCAGGAACGCCCGCACCCCGCTGGCCACCAGGCTGAGCCCGACGGTGTCGGCCTGCTGGAGCACGAGGTAGGCCATCGCCGCCGCCGCCGAGCACGCGAGGTCGTACTTGCTGCGGGCCGCGGACGCGTAAGCCATCGACTCGCTGGCGTCCACGACGAGCCACGCGACGAGGTTCGTTTCCTGCTCGTACTGCTTCATGAAGTAGCGCTTGGTCCGGGCGTACACGGCCCAGTCGATGTGCTTCACGTCGTCGCCGGGGGCGTACTCGCGGTGCTGCGCGAACTCGACCGCGAGCCCCTGGCGCGGGCTGCGGTGCTTGCCGGCGAGGTACCCCTCCACGAACTGTCGGGCCTCGATCT
>DASWYH010000617.1:0-3924 GCA_036405095.1 Gemmata sp.
TTCAGGGGTTGCTCGACGACGCGGCCCTGCGCGGGACCGCGATCCGTGCGCTGGCGCAGTTCCCCGACCCCGGCACCCCGGCGGCCATCATCAAGGCGTACCCGACGTTCGCGCCCGCGGAGAAGGCCGACGCGGTTCAAACGCTCGCGGCCCGCGTGCCCTTCGCGAACGCGCTGCTCGACGCCATCGAGAAGGGCGCCGTCCCGCGGGCCGATGTGCCCGTCACGGCGGCGCGGCAGGTGCTCGCGCTCAACGACAAGGCCACCTCCGCGCGGCTCGAAAAGGTGTGGGGCAAGATCACACCCGTGGCGAAAGAGCGCGCCGCGCTCGTCGCGAAGTGGAAGGGGCTCCTTACCGAGGACACCATCAAGAAGGCCGACCTCGTGAACGGGCGAGCGGTCTTCACGAAGCACTGCGCGAGCTGCCACAAGATGTTCGGCGAGGGGCAGACCGTGGCGCCGGAACTCACCGGCTCGCAGCGGGCCAACCTCGAATACGTTCTCGAAAACGTCCTCGACCCGAGCGCGGTCGTGCCCAACGAGTACCGCATGGTGAACTTCACCCTCGCGGACGAGCGCGTCGTGAGCGGGATCGTGCTGCGCGAAACGAAGGACGCGGTCACCGTGCGCACCGTCAACGACACCCTCACGGTGCCAATGGCCGACATCGTGACCCGCAAGCCCACGAGCGTGTCGATCATGCCCGAAGGGCTGCTCGACCAGATGAAGCCCGCGGAGGTGCGCGATCTGGTCGCCTACCTCCGCGCGAAAGAGCAAGTACCGTTACCGAAGAAGTAGGCGAACCCCGGCCGCAAGGCCGGGGGTGCGGGCAAGCGCGGCCCCGCCCACGCCGCTCGCACCACTGGCGTTCCCGGGCACGATGCGGGCCGCGCCCGTGCGGGCAATCGCGACGCCGCCCGCACTTCCGGTCACGCCACGCACCCGCGGCCTTGCGGCCGGGGTTCGCCTCAACTTCCGGTCACGCCACGCACCCCCGGCCTTGCGGCCGGGGTTCGCCTCAAGCACCGAACGGGATTCCTCATGCGCACCCGCGTTCTGTTCGCCGCTGTCCTGGCCTTCGCCCTCGCGCCGCTGCTCTGCGCGGAGCGGCCCGTTACGCCGGCGGGCACGGCCACGCGCTCGGTCACCGTGGCGACCAACGGCATGGTCGCCACCAGCCACCCGCTGGCGGCGCAAATCGGGCTGGACGTGCTGAAACAGGGCGGCAACGCGGTCGATGCCGCGATCGCCACGAGCGCCGCAATGGGGCTGATGGAGCCCACCTCGTGCGGCATCGGCGGCGACCTGTACGCGCTCGTCTACGACGCCAAAAAGCGGCGCCTCTTCGGGCTCAACGCGAGCGGCCGGGCGCCCGGCAAAGCCACGCTCGCGTACTTCGCCGAGAAGAAGCTGAAGGACATCCCGACCTCCGGGCCGCTGTCGTGGTCGGTCCCCGGGTGCGTGGACGGCTGGGACCAGCTCCGCGCGCGGTTCGGCACCAAGAGCTTCAAAGAGCTGCTCGCGCCCAGTATCGAGTACGCCGAGCAGGGCGTGCCGGTGCCGGAGGTGATCGCGGGGCACTGGCAGTCGGTCAACAAGATGCGCGACCCCGGGATGCGCGAAACGTTCCTGGTCCGCGCCGGCGACGTGGCCCGCGCGCCGCGCGCCGGCGAGGTGTTCAAGAACCCGCACCTCGCGCGGTCGTACAAGCAGATCGCGGCCGGCGGGCGCGACGCCTACTACAAGGGCGAGATCGCCGAGAAGCTGGTCGAGTTCTCGGACCAGGTCGGCGGCCTGTTCGCCCTCAAGGATTTCGCCGACCACACGTCCGAATGGGTCGACCCGGTGAAGACGACCTACCGCGGGTACAGCGTGTGGGAGCTCCCGCCCCCGGGGCAGGGCATCGCGGCGCTTCAGATGCTCAACCTGCTCGAACCGCACGACCTCAAGAAGATGGGGCCGGACTCGCCGGACTACTGGCACCTGCTCGTTGAAGCCAAGAAGATCGCGTTCGCGGACCGGGCCAAGTTCTACGCCGACCCCGTGTTCGCGAAAGTGCCGGTCGCGGACCTGATCTCGAAGGAGTACGCCGCGAAGCGCGCGAAGCTGTTCGACCCCAAGAAGGCGCTCACCGATATCCCCCCGGGCGACCCGAAGCTCGGCGCCGCGGAAACCATCTACCTCACGGTCGTCGATAAGGACCGCAACTGCGTCTCGCTGATCCAGAGCAACTACGGGGGCTTCGGCTCGGGCCTGAGCGCCCCCGGCACCGGGTTCGGCATCCAGAACCGCGGGTGCCTGTTCGCACTCGACGAGAGCCACGCGAACAAGCTCGAACCCGGGAAGCGGCCCTTCCACACCATCATTCCTGCGATGGTCACCAAGGACGGGAAGCCGTGGCTCACGTTCGGGGTGATGGGCGGGGACATGCAGCCGCAGGGGCACGCGCAGGTGCTGGTGAACCTCATCGACTTCGGGATGAGCGTGCAGGCCGCCGGGGACGCGCCGCGGGTCGAGCACGTCGGCAGCGCGACGCCCACCGGCGCCCCGGCCCGGGCGACCGGCGGCACGGTCAAAGCGGAACCCGGCATCCCCGACGCGGTCGCGCGCGACCTGCAGCACCGCGGGCACGTCGTCGAGCGCGTGAAGGTGAACGGCGGCGGCTACCAGGGCATCCTGATCGATCCCCAAACCGGTGTGCTGCACGGCGGCAGCGAGTCGCGCAAGGACGGCGCCGCGGTCGGCTACTGACCCGCGCGAGGGCTCCATGAACGACGAAGCGGCGTTCCGGCGTGCGATCAAGAAGAACCCCAAGGACGCGATGCCCCGCCTCGCGTTCGCTGCCCGCTCCGGCCCGCGCGCCCGAGGCGCGCTTGCGGCTCGCCCAACCGCCGCTCTTTCGGCGGTCACCCGGCGGTGGGCCGGAGCCGCCCGCCCGCGCCCGCAGGGCCACGCCGAGATCGGTTCGGGCGGTCGCGGCTTGGGGGGATTCTTCTCCGCGCTGCGCGGCGGTCCCCCTTCACCCGCACGCGCGTCGGAGCCGACAAGACGGTGACCTCTCCCCAAGGAACCTGGGGAGAGGCGGAACACGCGCCCTCCGCCGCCCAGCTCGGAACGACTGGACCTCGTATCACTCGGGCGGGGGCGAAACCTTCTCCCAGCTCGCGGAGCGCACGCCGGGTTCGATGAGCAGCCGCCCGACGGCGTCTTGAATGGCGCGGTCGTCGGCCGGGGCCGCGGTCGCGTTCACCTTCACCACCGCTTGCTTCTTGCGCTTGGGCTTCCCGGTGGCGATCTTGGTGATCGCGACCCCCGGGACCGATCCCAGGTGCCGGGCCAGCGCCGCGCGGACCGCGCCGTGGTCGCGCTCCTGGCACACCACCCGCAAGTTGTAGAACCCGGGCGCGTCCGGCGCGTGCGCCTGCCGGGCGTCGATCCACCGGGCCACCGGGCGCAGCCCGAGCACCACCGCGAGCACGAACCCGGTGCCGACGGCCGCGTGCAGCCCGAACCCGATCCCGGCGATCGTCCCGACCGCCGCGCTGCACCACAACCCGGCCGCGGTGGTCAGCCCGCGGATCGTGGTCCCTTCCTTGAGGATCACCCCGCCGCCCAGGAACCCGATCCCGCTCACGATGTACGAGGCGACCCGGCTCGGGCTGTTGTGGTCGCCCAGGAGGTGCGTCAGGCTGACGAACAGGGCCGCCCCTGTGCTCACCAGCGCGTTGGTGCGCATCCCGGCCGGGTGCCGGCGGAACTGCCGCTCCACGCCGATCAGCGTCCCGAGGACCGCGGCGAGGGCGACGTTCCCGGTGAAGTTCAGCAGTTCCAACGCGGGGCCTCGCGAACGAACAGGAGTGGTCACATGCGGCCGACGATGGCGTCGGTAAAGGCGGTGGTCGTCGCGGTGCCGCCGATGTCCCGG
>DASWYH010000618.1:0-2368 GCA_036405095.1 Gemmata sp.
ACTCATCGGCCGAGAGCTTCGCCGACCCCGGAACCCTGGCTCTCGGGCTGGGGGCGCTGGTGGTGCTTCAGACGTACTTCAAGTTCGAGCGCACCAAGGACGGGAAGTGGAGCATCAAGGTGGAGAAGAAGCCGCTCTCGGATACGCTCCTCGGGCAGATCATCGACAAACTCGGCGGGTGGCTCAACAAGGCCCCCTGACCGTGCCCGTGGGTGGGTTCGTTTTTCCCACGAGGAGCTGATACCAACTTCCGTAGTTTCCAGTGGTCAGTGGTCAGTCGGGAGTGGAGCCGGTTCCGTGTGCCCTTCAAACCCCGGTGCGTGCTTCTCGTCGGTTCGCCTCACTGACCACTGAGCACTGACCACTGCGCACCGGAAACTACTGAGCCCGGGTTGAACCGTAACACTGGGTGACATTGCCCTCTCCCACAAGGGGAGAGGACAAGCGCCCATACGCTTCCACCGGATCGTGAATCAGTACACCGCGTTCGGGTCCACCGGGCCGGAGCCCTTCACGGCGGTGCCGCCGCCGTAGCGGGCGTGCCAGCCCTCGGTCGTGCGGACCCCGTGCAGGTCGGCCATCGTGAGCCCGTACTTCGCGAACCACGGGGTGCCGGTCTGCACGATCGCGTCCGCTTCCTTCACCCGGCGGACGCACTCGGTCTCGGCGAACTTCTGCCGCTCGGCCGGGTCGGTGTACTCGAAGAACTCCTTCCAGAACGCGCGCCCGCCGAGGATGCCGCTGGCCCCCGCCTTCATCGCCATATCGACTTGCTTCTTGTACTTGTCGTAGTCCACGCCCGCCGAGAGGAGCACCCACGGCTTCGCGCAGGCGTCGTTGAGGCGCTTCAGGTTGTCCACCAGTTGCGCGTCGGTCTCGTGGCCGAACGTGCCCGGGAACTCGGACTTGTAGATGTCGCAGTAGCGGCTCAGGAACTTCGCGGACTCGATGACCGTGGTGGCCTTCCGCGCGAGCTTGCTGGGGCTGTCGTCCTTTTCGCCGTTGAACGCGAAGTGGATCGGCTCCAGGAGGAACAGGATGTCGTGCTCGATGCACTGCTCGTACATCTGGCGGGTGAACTCGAAGTTCTTCTCGGCGCTGTCGAACTCGGTCGGCTCGAACTGGGCGAGCAGCTTCACCGCGTCGGCCCCGCACCGCTTGATCTTGTGGACCCCCCAGCCCGGTTCGACCTCGCCGCACGGCGCCCCGGCCGCGTTCTTGTCGGCCCCGGACTTCTCGACCCGGATCAGGATGCCGGTGCCCGGGGGCACGGCGTGCGCGGCGACCGTGCTGGCGTAGCCGTAGTACCCGTCCACGAGCAGCCCGGAGCAGTGCGGGGCGAGCGCCCGGGACAGCATCACCTTGGCGTCGGCGATCTCGGTGTAGGTGGGCTCGCGGTCCTCGCCGGTGGCCTTCTTGTGGGCCTTCTTCATCATCGAAATCATCGAGCTGTTCTGGTCGGTGGCGACCATGCTCAGCGTGCCGTTCGGGTTGCTGATGCGCTGGAGCCCGCGGAGCTTACCCGGCGTGAGGCCGAGGCCGTACAGGCGGGTAATCGAGGTCGGGGTCATCGTGTCTCCCAAGGGAAGTTCGGGGATGCGCTTGACATCTTAGAGGTGAGGAAAGATAAGAACAGACATTACGGGGCTGAGCGCCCTGCGGAGGTCGATTTTGGGTGGCCGGGGGGCCGAGGGGCGCGATACCGGACCCCCTCCCGTAGTTTCAAGTGGTCCGTTACCGGTGAGCCTAACAGACGGGTCCCGAGCACCGGGGTGTGAGGGGCACGCGGAACGGAGGTGCACCCCCGGGTGCGCGTTGCGACCCGGGGAGGCTCGTCTGGGGGCTCGGATCGGTTAGAATGCGACGTGGCCGCGCCTCTTGCGTGGGGAGCAGAAGCCCGAGGAACCTATGACCCCGGCCCTGTTTTTCGTGCCGCTCGTAACTGTCGCGGTCCTGGTCTGCTTCGCGCTGAAGCGCGCCCGAGCCGCGCTCGAAGAGCGCTTCCCGCCGATCCCGGATGCGGAGTTCCTGGCCCGCTGCACACCGGGAACCGACCCCGAAGTCGCGCTGAAGGTGAGAAGAATTGTCGCCGAGCACTTCGCGATCGGGTACGGGCACGTTCATCCCTCGGTGCGCTTCGTCGAGGACATCGGGGCCGATTAGCGCCGCGCTTCGCGGTGCCCGCCGCGCCGGCCCCGGGTTTCCTGAACTGCGCTCCCGCCGGGTTCATACAACGACCCCCCCGGCCCTTTCCTTTCCCCTGGTCTCTTCCGGAGTGGTAACTCGTGCGCAGGCTCATCCTCTCTCTGCTGTTCGGCGCCGCGGTCGCGTGTGTGGCGCCCGCTCAGGAGAAAAAAGTTGACCCGAA
>DASWYH010000619.1:0-2680 GCA_036405095.1 Gemmata sp.
TGCGGCTGCTCCTGCGGCTCCACGACCGGGTCCACGACCCGGTCGCGCTGGACATGGTGACGCACACGCTCACCATGATGGCCCGCGGCGGGATGTACGACCAGGTGGGCGGCGGGTTCGCGCGGTACAGCGTCGATGCGAAGTGGCTGGTGCCGCACTTCGAGAAGATGCTCTACGACAACGCGCTGCTCACCTCCGCGTACACCGAGGCGTACCAGCGGACCGGCGACCCGTTCTTCCGGCAGATCGCCCGCGAGACGCTCGACTACGCCACCCGTGAGATGTGCGCGGACGGGGGCGCGTTTTTCTCCGCCCAGGACGCCGACAGCGAGGGCGAAGAGGGCAAGTTCTACGTCTGGGGCCTGGACGAGCTGCGCGGCGCCCTCGGCTCCGAAGACGCGGAGCTCGCGTGCAAGGTGTGGGGCGCCACCCGCGGCGGGAACTTCGAGGGGCACAACATCCTGTTCCGCACCCTCTCGGACGCCGACGAGGCGAAGGCCAACGGGACCACCGCGGGGGCGTTCGAGGAGCGGCTCCGGGCGATCAAAACCAAGCTCTACGAGGTGCGGGCGAAGCGCGTGTGGCCCGGGCGCGACGAGAAGCTCCTCACCGCCTGGAACGGCCTCATGATCGCGGCGTTCGCGCAGTTCGGGATGGCGACCGGAGGCGAGGGCACCGAACGCGCCGCACGGGCGGCCGATTACGTCCTCACGAACATGCGCGCCGCGGACGGGCGCCTGTACCGCACGGCGGGCCAGCCGCCCAAACTCAAGGGCTACCTGGAGGACTACGCCTTCCTCGCCGACGCACTCGTGACGCTCTACGAGGCCACGTTCGAGGTGAAGTGGCTCCGCGCCGCGATCGAGCTTGCCGAGGCCGCGCTGGAGCACTTCGCGGACCCGGCCGCACCCGGGTTCTTCTTCACCGCCGACGACCACGAGGAACTGGTCGCGCGCACCAAGGACCTGCACGACGGCTCGACGCCGAGCGGGAACGCGATGACCGTCACCGCGCTCCTGCGGCTCGCGGCGCTATCGGGGCGGCGCGACCTCGCCGAGCCCGCCGAGCGCGCCCTGCGGGGCTACCGCGACACGATGGCCGACCACCCGGCCGCGAGCGGGCAGATGCTCGTGGCCCTGGATTTCTACCTCGGCCCCGTTCAGCAAATCGCGATCGTGGGGCCGGCACACGATCCGAACACGCAGCGCGCCATCGGCGCCGTTCGGGCCGCGTTCGGGCCGCGCCGGGTGATCGCGTTCCACGACCCCGTGAGCGGCCCTCCGGTCGCGGAGCTGGCACCTCTGTTCGAGGGCAAGGAGGCGGTCGGCGGGGCGGTCACGGTGTACGTGTGCGAGAACTTTGCGTGCCGCGCGCCGCTCGTGGGGGCCGAAGCTGCCGAGGCGGCTTTCAAGCCGGCGCAACGAGTCTAGTAGGTCGGAGTGGTCACGCCGCCTCCCGCTGTTTTCGGTCGGGGGCGCCTGTCCATTCGAAGCCGCCGGCACGGAGTCGCTGGCGCGGCCCGCAAACCGGCCCGCGCGGTGGTGCGGTTCGTCCCGTCGGGGCCGCTGTTCTTCCGCTGGGGACCCGTTCGTAAAATGTCTCCTTCCAAACACGCAGGGCACCTGTCCCAACACGGAGACCGCACATGCCGGCCGGCGATATCAACGCGTTCCTGCGCACCCAGCTCGAGGACCTCAAGGCGAAGGGGCTGTACAAAGCGGAGCGCCAGATCCAGACCCCGCAGATGTCCGGGATCACCGTGAACGGCGCCGGGGTCGTCAACTTCTGCGCGAACAACTACCTGGGGCTCGCGAACCACCCCGACATCGTCGCCGCGGCGCACGACGGCATCCGGGCGTGGGGTTACGGGCTGTCCAGCGTGCGGTTCATCTGCGGCACCCAGGACGTTCACAAGCAGGGCGAGCGGCAGATCGCGCGGTTCTTCGGGAAGGGCGACAGCATCCTCTACATCTCGTGCTTCGACGCCAACGGCGGGCTGTTCGAGCCGCTGCTCACCGAGCAAGACGCGATCCTGTCCGACGAACTCAACCACGCCTCGATCATCGACGGGGTGCGGCTCTGCAAGGCCCAGCGGTTCCGCTACAAGCACAACGACATGGCCGACCTGCGCGCGAAGCTCGGCGAGGCGAAGGGCTGCCGGTTCAAGATGATCTTCACGGACAGCGTGTTCAGTATGGACGGCGACCTGGCGAAGCTGCCCGACATTTGCGCGCTCGCGGACGAGTACAACGCGGCGGTGGGCATCGACGACTGCCACGCGACCGGGCACCTCGGCGCCACCGGCCGCGGCGGCGCGGAAGAGCTCGGGGTGCTCGACCGCATCGACGTGATCACCGGCACACTGGGCAAAACGCTCGGCGGCGCGAGCGGCGGGTTCACCGCGTCGAGCGCCGAAATCGTGGACTGGCTCCGCAACCGGTCGCGCCCGTACCTGTTCTCGAACAGCGTCCCGCCCGCGCTGGTCACGGCCGGGATGAAGGCCCTCGAACTCGCCGAATCCGCCACCGACCTCCGCGCGAAGCTCCGGGCGAACACCGCGCGGCTCCGCGGCGGGCTCGAAGCGGCCGGGTTCACGATCAAGCCCGGCCCCACGCCCATTCTGCCCGTGATGCTCGGGGACGCGGCCGTCGCTACGAACATGGCGAACGAGTTGCTGAAG